>JALUWH010000029.1 GCA_027019685.1 Ghiorsea sp.
AGTAAAACCTTTAAGCAATCAACCTGAACGGGATGCATGGGTGGCACAAGTAAGCCCCGAAATCATGCAATATGAAAAAAATAAACATAATGTAAAAGCTATTGCCCGTTGGGTTTGGGTATATGCGCAACGCCATGAGCTAGACCCCAACTTAATTCTTGCGCTTATTACAATTGAATCACAATTTGACCCTTTTGCAGTGAGTAGTGTCGGGGCACAAGGGCTTATGCAAATCATGCCATTTTGGAAAAAAGAACTAGGCAACGAAAGCGACAACTTGTTTGATGTTGCCACCAATATTCGTTACGGCTGCGCCATTCTTAAACACTACTTTAAACGTTATAAAACTGCAGAAAAAGCATTAGCAGCTTACAATGGTTCTAAAGGTAAAAGCAAATATCCCGACAAGATATTTGCTGTCTTACCACAATTTCAGCGTATTAATTAAGCTCCGCATTGTGATATACTTTTTGTACATCATCACAATCATTTAAAGCTTCAAGCAAACCTTTAAAATCTTCTACATCATCGCCCGTAACCGCACATAATGTTTGGGGTTCATATGAGATATCATCCACTTCAAATGTAATGTCTGGATACGCATCAGAAAGCGCTGTTTTGGCTTTAAAATACTCAGTATGCGGTACTAACACCGTAATCATGTCATCTTCAAGCTCAATATCCTGCACATCCACATCAGCCATCATCAAAGCTTCAAGCACAGCTTCTTCATCATCGCCTTTGAAAACAAACACCGCAACATGATCAAACATGTGTGCTACAGCACCAGGACCACCCAACTTAGAAGCATTTTTTGTAAAACATTTACGCACATCAGCAAAAGTACGATTGGGATTATCTGTCAAACAGTCGACAATCACCATGCAGCCAGCAGGACCAAAACCTTCATAACGTGCAGGCTGAAAGTCTTCACCTGCCCCACCTTCGGCTTTATCCAAAGCATTTTTAATCACATGTGCAGGTACTTGATCTTTTTTGGCATTATCAATCAAACGACGTAGGGATAAGTTACCATCTGGGTCAATACCACCACTTTTGGCACAAACATAAATCTCACGACCATATTTCGAATAAATCTTGGTCTTCATGCCAGCGGTTTTCGCCATATCTTCTTTTTTGTTTTGGTAAGCTCTGCCCATAATCAATGCACTCTCTTTTTAAGATAAAATATTCTGCAACAAAACCTCACCTTAGCGTAACAAATGTCAATCATCACCCATGTAAGAATTAGCTATCGCCATCGACCAAAAACTTGATTACAATATTTGAAGTGAGGGATAACGAATGTTAAAAACCATTTTAATGGGCTGTGTTTTACTTTTGGCAAGCACAGCTCATGCAAGTGAACATATACATATTGTAGGTTCAACCACCGTATTACCCGTGGTTTCGCAGGCGGCAACATTATACCGTCAACAACACCCTAATATTACCATTACGGTTTCAGGCGGCGGCTCTGGCGTGGGTATTGCCTCTGTTATCCAAGGCACAGCACAAATCGGTATGGCTTCGCGCAACACTACGGTAGAAGAACAGGCCAAATTAGAAGGTAAAGTCGATAATATTGTTATCGCAGCCGATGCCGTAGCTGTGGCAATTTCTAAAGCGGTATATGAAAGCGGTGTTCACGCCTTAAGTGTGCAGCAAATCGCAGATATTTATCGTGGTAACATTCGCAACTGGCAGGATGTAGGCGGTTTGGATGCTCGCATTGTGGTGATTGATAAAGAAGCATCACGCGGTACACGTCATGTGTTTGCTGAGGCTATTTTAGGAGACAAACATGCCCGTGCAAAAGGTGCATCCATCATTTCAGGCTCCAACAATGAAGAGCAAGCCATTATTTCACGCAGCCATGCTGCCATTGGCATGTTATCCAATGCTTGGCTTAATCATAAAGTGCGTGGCATTGCTATTATTGTTGATGGAAAAACGATTTTACCAACCATTGAACATGTCCGTGATAATACATATCCGCTTGCGCGTGGTTTGCATGTATTACTGCCAAAAACCGCCTCAGCCGCAGCCAAAGATTTCGTACAATTTTTATTATCCCAACAAGGACAAGCCATTGTCCAAGAAGTAGGCTATTTACCCGTTCACTAAATGTTCATATCTCGCCCATCCTTATTTGCCAGTGTTGTTTGGCTAGGCTGCTTGACCGCAGTCTTTAGCATTGCCGTGTTGCTATGGTTTTTATGGGATAACTCTTGGTTATTCTTCCAACAATTTGGCATCCAAACTTTATGGTTAGATGAATGGTATCCCTATGAACATTTATACGGCTTTTTACCCGCGATTGCGGGTACAGCTTGGGCACTATGGATTGCCTTAATCATTGCAATCCCCTGCGGGCTTGCTGCTGCGATAGTGAGCAGTGAAATCGTATCTTCAACGTGGCAAGCATGGATACGTTTAAGCATGGAAGTTTTAGCTGGCATTCCTTCGGTGGTGTATGGACTCATTGGGCTTTGGCTGTTGCTTCCTACGCTGCAATCACAACTAAACTTACTCACAGGACACAGCCTGCTTGCCGCAGGTTTAATTTTATCACTGATGATATTGCCCACCATCATGCTTATGGCGCAAGATGCTTTGCAAGGTGTAGCATCTGAGCAACGTGAAGCGGCAAAATTACTCGGATTAAATTGGAATCAACAATTATGGCGCATATTACTGCCCCAAGCTTGGTCTGGTATTCGTAGTGGTATTTTGTTGGCTGTAGGGCGTGGTTTGGGGGAAACTATGGCTGTCATGCTGGTTGTTGGTTCACTGGATAAAATGCCAGAGCCTTTTTACAACATCTTAGAACCCGCACAAACACTCACCTCACGCATAGGCAGAGAAATGGGCGAAGCTGCTTTTGGTTCTTTGCATTTTTCAGCATTGATGGCATGTGGCTTGATACTCGCCATTGTTGCCGTGTTTTTCAGCTTGAGTGCACAAAAAATGAGACCTACAACATGAAAATCATACTCATCATATTGGCTATACCAGCTCTTTTATTACCAGCTGCATGTGTATTGTACATATTTTACCAAGCTTTGCCTGCGCTCAACCTCTCTCTTATTTTGGGTTCTGATATTGCCGTTGTAGGTGTTAACAGCATTGGGCAATCTATACTTCCGCAAATCACTGGTTCTTTATTGATGATGGGGTTGGCATGTTTTTTTGCGCTACCTATTGCTTTAAGCATTGCACTTTTTCATGCTTTTTGGGCAAAAAAACGTCAAAAGAAACTTCTTATGGCGCTTTTACAAATGCTGCAAGGTATTCCGCCCATTGTGTATGGTTTATGTGGTTTGATTGTTTTGGTGCACACCCTGCAATGGGGCATTTCCTTGGCAGCAGGAGCTGTGATTTTGGCGATCATTATTTTACCCCTGCTAAGCAATAGTCTTATCCATGCTTTTGCCCGCATACCTCGTGAACAAACCGATGCTGCCTTATCGTTGGGTCTTTCTAAATTTAGAGTGCTTGTGCGTATTTGGCTGCCTGCATCATGGTCAAACATACTTACAGGTTTATTATTAAGTATGGCGCGTGCATTATCAGAAACTGCACCCATCTTGTTCACTGCCACTGTATTTTCAGGTATCACTTGGCCTGATTCCATCTTTTCACCCGTCACCAGCTTACAAACCCATATTTTTTACCTTGCCCAAGAAGGCAGCAATATCCAAGCTATTCACACCGCCTGGGCATCTGCTGCAACGCTATTGCTGTTGGTCTTATGCTTTTCATTGGCGGCGTGGTATTTACGGAGGTATAACAAAACATGATACAAACCCATACAAATATCATCAATACACCCAAAGTACAGAACCAAAAACATTTGCTTGTTGTTGAACAGTTATGTCTGCAACTTGAACAAAAAACTATCCTTAAAAATATCAGTTTTTCACTGCCCAGCACAGGCATCACCACCATCATTGGACCATCTGGTGCGGGTAAAAGCTCATTACTTCGTTGCTTAAATATGTTACATCCAACTTGGAACGGTGAGATAAGTATTGATAAAACCAGCATTAAACAATGGCAAGGTGGTGAAGATAGCTTGCGTAAATATGTGGGGTTAATTGCACAAAAGCCTGCTTTTTTTCCCGCAAGCATTGCCGAAAATGTGACTTTT
>JALUWH010000030.1 GCA_027019685.1 Ghiorsea sp.
AGATAGAGTATTTGAAGGTGTGGCGCGTCACCCTGTGGGTAAAGAGTTGATGTGGACACTTGAACATTACCCGATTGAGAAAAAGATGTTCACTGAGATGATTGAAGGCATGTTGATGGATGTGTCAGGTAAACCTATGGTGACTGATGAAGATTTGGACTTGTATTGTTATCGGGTGGCTGGCGTGGTGGGTTTGATGTCCATTGCCGTGTTTGGTTTTACGCAAGAAGCATCCAAAACCTTTGCCTTGCGTATGGGTGATGCCTTGCAACTCACCAATATCTTACGTGATGTCTATGAAGACACCAAAATTGAGCGTATTTATTTACCACAGCAAACCAGAGCCAAGTTTAAAGTGACTGACCATGATATTCGTCAAGGTTTTACCGACAATAAAGAGAGCAATGCCAATCTTAAAGCGTTGATGCAGCATTATTATGATAAAGCAGAGCAAGCTTATGCTGATGCCCTTAAAGCATTGCCAGCAGAAGATAGGCAAAGCTTGACTCCATCACTGATGATGGGCGCGATTTATTATGCACATTTGGCAAAGCTGAAAAAAGTAGATTTTGATGTATGGCAACATCCTGCACGTTTAACGCCACTCAAAAAAATATGGGTGGCATGGAAAGCATACCGTTATGAGAAAAAAGCAGCCAAAAAAGGTTTGCCCTTGCGGTTAGACTTTTAATGGCGCAATCTGGTGTTCAACGTGTTGCCGTAGTTGGCGGTGGTATTTCAGGTTTAACGGCAGCATTGCGTTTAGCTGAATCAGGTTATCAAGTCGATGTATTTGAGGCTGCACCAGCCTTGGGTGGGCGCACCAAATCGTTTTACGATGAAGACGTGGATGAATGGGTGGATAATGGTCCGCATGCCATGGTGGGTGCATATCATGCCACACGCAAACTGCTTGAGGATGTGGGAGCAACTTCGCATGTGTCATGGCAACCATCGCTTACTTTATCGCTGTGGGATAAAGAGCGTGGCTTGTTTGACTTAAAAGCAGCATCTTGGTTGCCCGTTAATCTGGCATTGATTTGGGCAGTTTATCGTTTGCCTGGTCATGATTTTTCTAGTGTGAAAGCCATGTTGCGTTTGGCGATGACTATGATGAATCGTAATGAGACACAAACCGTGCAACAATGGATGGAGGAAATCGATGCACCAGCAATATTGGTGCAAGATATGTTGGAAGTCTTGTGTTTGGGGGTAATGAATGAACCCATACAGACTGCCAATGCCAAAACATTTGCCAGAGTGCTTGCTACATCATTTTCATCACACAAAAACGCAAAAATGGGTTGGTTTAATAAACCATTGTCACAGGCCTTGGTTGCACCTATGGCTGATAAGCTGCGAGGCTTGGGGGTAAATATGGTGTTGCGGCATAGTGTGCGTAGTCTTGATGAACTAGACCATGGTGCTGTGGTGTTGGCATTGCCTGCTTTTGCTAGAAATCGTTTGCTGGGCATCAAGCAAGACGTGGAAACTCAAGCCATTACCAATATTCATTTGTGGTTTGAAGAAAACTTAAACTTGCCCAATATGATGCAAGGTATGCTGGGCACTTATGGGCAGTGGTTGTTTGATGTATCCAAGATGGTGCTTCAAACAACAGGGTTTCATCATGTTTGTGTGATTATCAGCGCGGATGAAACAGAGCTACCACAAGCTGCATTGATAGACACAGCTTTGCAGGAAATTGAAACGCTGTTGGGTAGAGCACTCCCTGAACCAAAAAAAGTACGTTTTATTCGTGAAAAAAGGGCGACGGTCTTGGTTCGAAATCAGGAGGATATTGATTTACCTGCGCATGTTTTTCTTGCTTGTGAATCACCTGCGCCTAGCGAACTGCCTGCAACCATTGAACTTGCGGTAATTTCGGGTGAAAAAGCTGCTCGTGAGTTGCTTTGTTGGGACAAAAATCACAAAAATTAATGCTTGACACAGTAACTTATTCACTTTTTTGAGGTGGTGTCATATCTTTATCACAATTAGATAGCCTCGTTTGTTTAAACTTGTAAGTAAGACCATATAAGATATTGAAAATAAAGGGAATAATACTGTTGCCTAAAAATTAGACAGTAGGGATGTGTGGCTTAAGTGTTTAATATTATGCTGGTTGTGTGCAGTGTTATCCACAAAGTTATCCACAGGTTGCGTGGACAACTTTTTAAGAGACATTAAAAAAGCTTAACCGATAAGGGTTTCGAGGGCTTTTGAGTTAAAGAGAGTGTGAAATGATGCAAAAAAATACGGGTATAGATACACCAAAGGTGGCGAAAAGAAATGCTTATGCAGTCATCAAAGCATCGGGTGAAAACCTTTTGAAATATTTGCAAGGTCAGCTTGCGCAAGATGTATCAAAATTATCTGAAACACAGGCTGTTTATAGTGTGATTTTAACGCCACAAGGTAAGGCTGTTTCAGACTTTTATCTTTTACTGACCAAGAAGAAAGGTGATTGGGCAGAGGTGATGTTTTTATGTCCAAGTGCATATGCCTTAAACTTGATAGAGCGATTACGCATGTTTGCTATGGGTTATGAATTAAGGATTGGTAAAGTTTCATCTTGGCAGGTGCTTTCACTGCAAGGTAGTGATGTTGATGCTTTCTTGAAAGCCCATGGTTTACTTGTGCCTGCTCATAAGAAGTTAGCATCCGTACATTCTGATGCTGTTTCAGTTTTACGGATGGCTGAGCCTAGTAAGGATGGGGTGTGGGTGATAGGGGCGGATTTACCTTTGTCGTGTAATGTTGATGAACATGAAGCTGAACGCGGGCGTATTTTGCAAGGGACACCACTTTTGGGTGTGGATTGGAATATAAAGTTGCACCCATTAAATGCCAACTTGATAGAGAGAGATGGGGTAAGTTTTGATAAAGGCTGTTATGTAGGGCAGGAAGTGACCAGCCGTATGCAATGGCGAGGCGGCATTAAAAAGAAATTGTATCAAGTGCAAATTAGTGAACCTGTTGGCTTGCCATGCGCTGTTCATACCACAGCCCAAGTTGGGGCAATCACCAGCTTGGCGAAAAGAAAAAATGGTGAATACGTTGGCATTGCTTTGTTGCCGATTGAAGTGGTGGTGGCAGGTAAAGCTTTAAAAACAGAGCAAGGTTTAGATATTCAAGTCTTGGGTGTTTGTGGCATATGAAGCGGATTCGAGATTTAAGAGGTTTAGGCGAAAAATCAGAAAAGATGCTTGCCAAGGTAGGTGTTCACAGTGTGGCTGATTTGCAAGCTGTGGGTGCTATTCAAGCATTTATAAAGCTCAAACAGGGTGACTATCATCCTAGCCTTAATTTTTTGTATGCCTTGGTCGGGGCATTGGAAGATAGAAGTTGGGTGGATATTGCGCAGCATGAAAAAGGCACTTTGTTAATGGCGATGGAAGGCTATCAAGAGCTAGGGAGGAGGCTCTGAACAAGTCATGAATTCGTATTTTGCGTCCAGAACATCCAAACTCGTTGTTGTGTATTTGAGCAATAGCTTTGCTATTACTTGCAATCCACGCCTAGATTTTGAATATTCTGAATCACAATCTACTTTCTCCAGACTTATTCAGAGCTTCCCTAGAAAAATTGTTGGCAGAAGATGGTATTCAAACCAGTATGGATGGCAACAAGGAATAAACATAAGATAAAACTGAGGTAAATGATGTTAAAAGGAAGCTGTTTATGTGGTGGCATACAATATGAAATTGATGGGGAAATGGGTGATGTTGTGCATTGCCATTGCCCAACATGCAGGAAAACACATGCGACTGCTTTTTCATCGGTGTCTAGTGTGCCTCTGGATGCTTTGCATATTAAAGCAGGTGAAGAGCTATTAAAATACTTTGAGTCTTCACCGGGCAAAAAACGCTATTTTTGCGGCAACTGTGGCTCGCATATCTATGCCAAACGCAAAGACCAGAATCATTATGTTTTCAGGATGGGTACATTGGATGATAGCCCTAATTTAAAACAGGCACACCATATTTGGCTTAGTGAAAAAGCAGCGTGGTATGACATAGATGAAGCTTGCCAAATCCCTAGATTTGCATCGTGGGCAGAGTAAAATCATATAACCATAAAAATCACATGATTTTATGCGCAAGGCTTGGTATCTTGCGACCCAAATTATAAAGATGTACT
>JALUWH010000031.1 GCA_027019685.1 Ghiorsea sp.
GATGCTGTAGAAAATGGTAAATTTGATGTTGCTATTCTTGATATTCGTTTGCCCGACGGTAGTGGTTTAGACTTACTCAAATCATTCAAAGAAAGTGACCCCGATATGGGAATTATCCTAATTACGGGTTATTCCGAAGTTGAATCAGCAGTACAAGCCATTGAGTTGGGTGCTGATGACTTCCTCAAAAAACCCTTTGAACCTGATGAATTACTTATTCGTATCAAAGAGTTACTTAAAAAACGTGTTCTTAAACAAGAAAATAAAAAACTCAAACAAGAAATTCGCTCCAGTAAAAGCCAACATGGACTTGTTGGTCAATGTGACGCTATCAAACGTATACGTGACACCGCATTATTGCTTGGCGATTCTGATAGCACAGTATTGATTACAGGTGAGTCAGGCACAGGAAAAGAAGTGCTTGCCAATATGTTGCATCAATCAGGTAGCCGTGCGGATAAACCCTTTGTATCCATCAATTGTGGCGCTATCCCTGAAGAACTTTTGGAATCCGAGCTTTTTGGGCATGTTAAAGGTGCATTCACAGGTGCGGTGCGTGCAAGAGCAGGGCGTTTTGAAGTTGCCAATGGTGGCACCATTTTCCTTGATGAAATTGGTGATATGAGCCCTAAATTACAAGTTAAACTACTGCGTGTACTTCAAGAACGCACCTTTGAACCTGTAGGCAGCCACCAACCTATTCATATTGATGTGCGTGTTGTTGCAGCTACCCATAGAGACTTGGAAGAAGAAATTGAACAAGGTCGCTTTCGCCAAGATTTGTATTACCGCTTAAATGTTATCCCCTTAACATTACCCGCTTTACATGAGCGTGAAGATGATGTCATTATTTTGACTGAACAGTTCTTAGACAATTTCAATAAACTAAAAAATAGTGATATCACAGGCATTTCTGATGCAGCCAAAGCAGTTATGTTGCGCTACAACTGGCCAGGTAATGTGCGTGAATTACAAAACTTGGTTGAACGTGTCACCACACTAAAACGCAGTGGTAAAATAGACATTGAAGACCTTCCTTCACGCATGCTTGATGCTGCTGAACGCACTATCCAAGGCTTTAGTATTGATGTGCAACAACACGACACCATTGATTTTAAAGGCATTGTTGATGAGTTTGAAAGTCACTTGATTACCAGTGCTTTAGACCGCTTTGATTGGAACAAAAACCAAGCTGCAAAATTTTTATCTATGAACCGCACCACTTTGGTAGAAAAAATCAAAAAGAAAGGTCTTGTGCCCTCAAGCTAATCAACATCAGCTTTACCCCATTCTAAATTCGGCATAGCTCTTGCGTTAGGCTGAATATGCCGAATATTTATCGTACCCTATTCTCATCATTATGTATGGTGGTATTACTTCATATCCCCACCCTGCATGCTGAAAATATTAAAATCACTAGAGCTGCATCCTTTTTGCAACAAGGTGCACCCGATAAGACCATCACTTTTGCCCAACAACTTCTTTCTACCCCCAACCTCAATGAAAGTGAACGCAAACAACTCTTAGAGCTTATCGCCCAAGCCGAAGTGATGATTGTATCCGCTCGCCATTATGAAGATGTTCATCGTGCTGTGGCTGCTATTGAAACACTTATCAAAGAATTTCCTGAGCAAGTGGATGAACCAGCACTATTGGCACAAATCATTGATTTATACTGGAAACAAGATGCTCTAGAAGAAGCCCAAGCTAGCATTCTTGATTTACAAAGTAGATTTCCCAATTCTCAACAAGCCCAAGATAGTATGATGACCTTGGGTAAAATTTATTTTATTCATCATCGTTTAGCAGATGCACGAAGCATGTTTTTACGTTTTGCACTTCATGTAAAACGTGATTCCACACAAGGTCGTGAAGTTTGGCTGTGGACTGCACTTATTGATTATGAAGAAGGACGGTATGACCAAGCTTTACCCGTATTCGAGAAGATTTACGACTTAAAGCCAGATTTAATTACTGCACACGACAATATTTATGCACGTTATATCAACTTATTAAACATCCAAGGCAAAAAACGCCAAGCACTCATTCAAACCCGTGAATTTCTTAAAACATTTAAAAACAGCTCACATTCTCCTGCCATACGCTTATTGCAGGCCGACCTATTACTTGGTTTACCCAACCCTCCTATTGAAGATGTGGCTAGAGTTTATGAGTTACTGGCAGATCAGGAAGCCAGCACTGTGATTGGTAGAAAAGCTTTTATGCGCAAACTTATGATTCAAATGCGTGATAAACAAACCTATTACGACATCAAACCAGCGATTATTGCCTTAAAACGCATAGCTAACCAAAACCAAATGTCCATTATCGAAGATGAAGCTTTTTTACATGAAGCAGAATTATGGGAAAAAGTTGCGCAACATGACCCTGAAAATAGCCCAAAAACTGCGGGTGATGCTGCTTTGCAACAGTTCACACGTGCATCTAAATCCATTGACCAACCTATTGCTCAACAAGCCAAGGCTCTGGGGTATCAAAGCTTTGGGCGTCAAATGAATGCACTTGTTCAACGGCAAACATGGCTAAAAGCCATCTCCTTATGGCAACGCTTCCCCAACTTTCGACCGTCTGCACAAGATTCTACACAATTACGCTTTGCTGTTGCCCATGGTTTGCGTTTATTGATGGAATATGAACAAGCAGAACAAATGCTCACATCATTACAACAACAAGCCCAAGGCAGTGTATGGGGTGAAAAAGTGATGTTAGAACGTGCCAAACTTTGGTTAGACCGCCAAGACCCACAGGGCATTCAAAAAGTTTTACAATGGCTGGATAAACATGAATATACATTATACCGCCCTGAAATGTTGGTCATTGTTGCTCATATGCAAATTCAAAACAATGATGCCACCTCAGCATCCCACACCTTAAATGCCGTTGCCCCCGAAGACTTAGCAAAAGAAACCCGTGCTGAATATTGGAAAGTTCAAGCTTTAACTTCCGAAAAACTATCACGCTGGCATGTTGCTGCACGTGCATGGCGCATGTATGCCAAATACCAACCTGATGATGCAGACCAAGCCATGCTAAACCAAGCTCACGCCTTGTTTAAGGGTAAAGATTACCTACGTGCAGAACAGTTATATAAGCAGACACCTCAAACCTTACAAACCCCAGTATGGCAATATCGCTACAGCGTTTGCCAACTTAAAAATGGCAAGTGGAACCAAGCCATAAAGCGCCTCAAAACACTCAAAGCCAACCCCGATGCTGGTATTTATGCATCTATGGCATCGCTAACACTTGCCGAACGTGAAGCAGAACGCTTAATCAAGGAGAACCCATGAACGAGCAACATCATATCGCTATTGTTGGTTTCCCTATGCAATACATCTCTGATGTACAAATCCAACTGGGTACATTGCTGCCCGACACACCTGTAGATGTACTGATGAAATTTGAATCTGATATGCTTGACCAATTCAGCCTTATCTTTCTTTGGGATGATGTGACCATTCTTAGCGTAGTACACCGAATCTTTAAGCAACGTCCGCAAGCCAATATTGTTATCCTTGCCGAGCATGGTCATGCCGAACGCGCCCAAGAGCTGATGGATATGGGCATTATGGATTACCGCACCTTGCCCTGCCCTGATGAAGTCTTAGAAATTTATGTGCGAAAATCAGGACATCAAACAGCCCTGCATTCCGTTGCCAAACAGCAACAACAGGGCTCAGATATTTTTGTCACTGAAGATATTGAAACCCGTCGTTTACTCGACCAAGTTGCACTGGTTGCCCCAAGCAATGCCTCTGTTTTTGTAGTTGGTGAATCAGGCACAGGTAAAGAACGTATGTCTCGCTATATTTACCAATGTTCAGGACGAAAAGACAATGCTTTTGTCGCCATTAATTGCGCAGCAATACCTGAAAATATGCTTGAATCTGAATTGTTCGGTTATGAAAAAGGTGCTTTTACAGGAGCCGACAAAACCAAACCAGGTAAGTTTGAAATCGCTCACCAAGGCACACTTTTACTCGATGAAATCACGGAAATGCCGCTACACTTGCAAGCCAAACTACTGCGTGTATTGCAAGAAGGTGAAGTCGATAGACTGGGCGGCAATAAACCCATCAAAGTGGATG
>JALUWH010000032.1 GCA_027019685.1 Ghiorsea sp.
TTTAATTTATCAGGAACTATATTCCTCACCAATACCCGCATAAAATTCGATGTATATAAGTTTCCTATCATATTCTTTTTAGGCATAGAAAATGTATTATGCTGACGAGCCATATCTGGTCGATAAGTTTCATCAACACCTAAGAAGGTATATAAATCCGTAATAACATTATTGCCTTTCGCTCTCAAATCTTCCTGTAAATAAATTTTCACTTGCTCTTTACCAAAAATATTCAAATACCGCTTCACCTGTTCATAATATAAGCCAAGCTCAATATACTGCTGGTAAAACAAACGACTTTTTTCATTATTCACTTCACCTGAAACAATGCTTTCAAGTGACATATCCACCAACCCCAACCTCAAGTCCATCAGGTAATGTGAAAATGCTCTTTCTACTGGATCTCTTAATAGAATAATGATTTTAACATCTGGCAATACATCTTTAATCTTTTGAGGTGTATTGGGATAGAAGAGATAAGAAACACTTCCTTCCCCCACAGCCTTTTCATGCTTTACGCCATCAAAAAGCTGCTCATAGCTCTCCATATCTTTTGCTTTGAAATCAGCATAATAAAGCCCCTGAGCCTCAATTTCTTCACGCGAAAAGAAATTTACCTCTTTAGGCTCGGACATAAATACTTCAGGGTGCTCCGATAAATAATGATATAAAGAAGTTGTACCTGCTTTAGGAGCTCCTACAATGATAAAGTTAGGAAGCATATCAGTTATTTCCCTGCATTGAAGGCCGATACCCGATAACCTTGGCTGGTGTACCCACAGCAATAGCATTCTCAGGTATATCTTTTGAAACGACAGAATTAGCCCCTATCACCGCCCCATTGCCTATTACAACAGGCTTTGCTATAACAGTGTTCACACCAATAAATACATTATCACCTATGACAACCTCACCAGTATAAAAACGAAACGGTCTATCTGGCGTAGGTGTAAACTTTGTATCAAAGAAATGTGTTAAAACACGAACCCCGGCTGTAATACGCACGTTTTTCCCTATCGTAATTAATTCGGGGTGTATATCATCAAAAAAAACATCTTCGCCTAGAAATGTGCTTTTTGCATCAATAAATTTAACACCATGCGCACATTGAAGAAATACCCTGAACTTACCTGGAATAAAAGGTAATTTCCGTGCCAAGAATTGATAAATTTTTCGTAGTAGTCGCTTAATAGAACGTTCTGGTACTGCTGTTTCTGTTTCACTCATTACTTTCATTTCTCTTTCTACGAAATTCAATCCAATTATCTGACAGGTCAATTGACTTCACCACTTTTGCAGGTACTCCGACTGCAATACTTCCTGACGGTATATCTTTTACAACCATAGACCCCGCACCTATAATTACGTTATCGCCAATATTCAAACAAGCAGCCCCCCTTGCATTACTAATAATTTGAGCTCCCGCATTAATTTCCACATAATCTCCTATGGTCACATTCGGTCCTCCAATTGTAACCCTCTGCATAATGGAGCAATAAGCACCTATTTTAGCAGTAGGGTTAACAACCAACCCCCTAGGATGCCCTAGGAATAACCCTGGGCCAGCACTCACCCGTGGGCCAATCCAAACACCTGTAACCAAGTCATTAAACATTGTTAAAAGATACGATAGAGGTCTAGTAAGTTTGTTTTTATACATTAATTGACTAAGCCTAAAAATCATAACTGCTCTAAAGTCTGGATAGTATAAATATTTAAATAGGCCTTTTCTAGAGTGAACCAAGCAAAAAACTTTTATATCTTCTGTAACAACACTTCTCCAAGATTGCATCACCTACCTCACAGCCTTTCTGTATGATTTCCAACCTTTCATCGCAGCCTGCACCGCATCCCACCGCCCATTTAAAACAAACCGAGATAATTTAATCGTCATAAATAAAGGGAAAACAAGTAAGAAGTATAACTTATTTACACCTTTTGCATGTTTATGCATTGTTATTAATCTGTTACGCATAATATGGTAAACATAAAATGCTAAGTTAGGATTTTTAGGGTCCCAAGCACCTAAAAACTGTACACCTTCACCTTTTCTTAAACTCCCTTGACCAACGTGGTGTACTATCGTCTTGGGTTCATACCAAATATTCCACCCAGATTTACTCACCCGAAGAGATAATTCTAGATCTTCATCATACATAAAGAACTTAGGATCAAAGCCCCCTAATTGTTCAAGGACTCTCCGTCTAAAAAACATCGCGCACCCTGATGCAAAAGAAACATAACGCGCCTGCATTGCAAGTGGCGCATTCGCAGACCCCATCACACCAGGAACCCTTCCCCCTCCACGCTTCCAGTCCACTTCGCCGCCGCCATACCACAACACATCAGGATTCTCTGCGAACACAATACGTGGTGCAACTATCCCTGCTTCAGGATGTTGCTCCATAGCTTGTATAAGGTGGGTAACTGTATCAGGTTTCACTGTCGCATCATTATTGAGGATAAATATGTATTCACAGTCAGTATTGGATAATACCCAATCAATGCCAAGGTTGTTGCCTTTACCAAAACCCAAGTTCTCAGGTGCATTGATTAAATGCACCTCAGGGTAGTCTTGCAATACCTTTTCCAATTCAGGGTCGTTCGGTGAGTTGTCCACCAGCACCACTTGCACAGGCTCATCAGATGCCCGTAAAGACTCTAAGCACAGGGCAGTATCCTCAGCGCCAAAATAATTCACTAAGACCACACTTACTTTTTTACTACACACTCGGCATCACCCCTCGCACTCTCTTCGCTTCAATTTTCATACAATATAATATAGCGATAAAAAACAAACTAATTTCCGCAAAATGCACAAATCGACCTGTTACCACAGAGTGCAATATGAAATATAATAAAAACCCCTTCACCCCATCTAAAAGCGGTGAATAAGGTAGCTTATTAGCAATGCTAATTGCATAATAAAATTGCCCTAAAAAAAATAGAAGCCCTAAAAAACCATAGATGTATAACACACCAATAACACCAATATCAGATGGAAAAAAATATCCAAATTGCCCTTCATAGCCATCATGCCACTTATTACTTAATTTACCATTTCCAAATGCCCAATGCTTTTGAATATAAGGAAGTGCAATAGCCGACTCTAATATCCTAGCATTTGCCGAAGCATCGTTACTTTTTTCGCCCGTAGCAACAACTGTAAATGCATCTACAAATTTCGTAGCAACACTTAAGACACCACTGGGATTAACTACTATAGCCAAGCCAACTGCCAACACAATTCCCAAAAGAAACTTAGGCATAAGCACAAATAATTTACGCCATGATGCCCACCGCCAGATAAAATAAAAACATGATAAGAAAACAGAAAGCAACAAAGATCTTCCCCCATCCAGAAAAACCAAATATGCTAAAAAAAGCATTCCATACATATAAAACTTTCTTGATTTGTAGCGAAAACCCTGAAATATATAATAATAAAATCCAAAGATGATAAACAAAGTGTTAAACTTAAAGGATGCTTCGCTACTACCTCCACCGCCAACAAAACCGCCTTTATAATCCATGAAATGAGTTGGATCCAGCAGCATATTAATCAGTACAAATAAAATTAAAGTACACCATGCCAACCAACATAACGCTCTTTCAATATCTTTCACGTTTATTTTTCGGTGTTTCACCATATACATAATGAACAATGCACCCACCATTAAAAATACATTCCTATTCGCCAATGCGCCAAATGCAAAAGGCTGCCCAAACTCGAAATGGGCTGCTAGCCCTGTCCATAGAGGAAGCATAACAAGTGCTAACAGCACATAAAGCTCAAAGCTTAGAAATGACCAGCCATCTTTTGCCTTATCAAACAAGTAGGTTGTACTTAAAAATAAACCCAACAGAACTATCCATAACTCATTAAAAATAGACATTCCTGGGAAATATTGGAGCACCCTAAACAAAATAAGTATGCCAACAGCCATAAAAAAGCTTCGTATTATGCCCCCATCAAACACAAGAAATCTACGCCTTACTTTTATTGACGCTGGGCTACCAACAGCCATAAAAAACCCTTACGTCATCTCCTACTATACCCATCAGTATAGCCTCATCTTCAGGTAGAATTTTATCACGCCAATCATCTACCAGTGCCTTACTATCTCGCTTAAAATCATGCGTTTTCCCACCTTCTGCCTCTGCTTTATCACCTTGCGAATGGATAGCCACAAACGATTCAAGCTCTAGCGTAACGGGAACTCCAAGATGAACACATATCTGCTTAACTGTTTCCATAGGAAACAAACATAAATCTTCATGCTTAATGATTTTAAGCTCGTCATCTTCTTTTTCTAACTCTTGATTTATGCGAACCATTACTTTCCACAATATGCCTATACTGGCAGCAGCATGTTTTTCTGCCATTTTCCACTGCTCATCAGTGACATCCATAGCAAACCTTGAAACCAGTTTACTTTGCTTGCGCAAATTTTGAATATCAAACCACCACCCTTGTTTTGCAGTGCTGTAATGAATAGCCGCAGGATGGCGAACCATACACACCACTTTCAACTGATGTTGCTTCACTAAATATGGTGTCGCCAGAGACATAAACGGATCTTTTAAACACACCTGACTGGGCATAAAGTGAAGCAAAGATTTCAACCTAAGCATATCCCAGCGCACACCACTCCTACCACCTAAAATCTGATACATCTTTCTACGCAAGCCTTGGGCTTTGATATAGGTAACATCTTTGTTCCATGCTCGCCTGAAATTTACCGCATCATCCAGTAAAGAGGCATATTCATTGTCTGCATCATCAACATACGGATAAGCAATGGGAACATCCCGCATACCAAACCGCTCATTAAGTGGCTCATGCACCACAACAACACCCGCTTGCTGCAGCAGCTTCCCTACATACGTTGTACCACTCCGATGTAACCCACAGACAATATGAACCGCCATTTATTGAAATGCCTTGTGAAAGTTTAATGTATACTTCAAATCTTTTGTTCGCTCACCAATCACTTTCGCGGGAACACCTCCCACAATCGCATAATCAGGCACATCTTTTGTGACCACTGCACCTGCGGCAACGACCGCACCCTCACCGATTGTCACCCCTGGTAAAATGACAACACGACAACTTACCCATGCATAATCTTTGATTACCACGGGGGCACCTTCTGCACCATAATGGGGATCTTGAGGGTCATGCTGCATAGTCCAAATCCAAACACCCATAGAAAGTGAAACATTATTACCGATGGTAATACCATTTCTTGCATCAAGCATCGCATCATTACCGATAATCGTATTACTACCTACATTCAACCCTGATGGCCTATAAAAACGAGTTCTCCAATGAAAACTAGTCTGTTTACCAATAGCTACACCGCTTAATCTATAATATAGTTTCCTAAACTGGTGAATAGGCACATACCCAACACACGTAAGGAGAAATATATTAAAATCTAAAAATAAATGCTTTAACCTTCTCAGAACTTGTTTAAGCATGTTTTTTATCCCGTCTATCCCCAATCACCCTAGCAGGGTTGCCAACAACTATCTTGTAATCTTCAATAGACTTTGTTACTACGCTCCCTGCTCCAACAATCACACCTTTACCAATAATTACTCCAGGAAGAATCGTCACATGCCCACCAATCCACGAAAATTCACCTATTTTAATCTCACTCCCAAACAAGCCTTGTTCCATTACTGAGCGATTTATCTCTTTAAAACCATGGTTGTTATCCATAATCATCGTATAGGGGCCAATGGTCACTCCTCTACATAGAGAAACTTTATAAGCTGCAGAAATAATCACCCCTTTTGAAACAACAACAGAGTCACCAATGGATATACAGCCCTTACCTATATCGCTTTCTTGAGCCGCCAGCCAAACATCTTTGTGAAACAAGCAGTTATTACCAACCTCAATGCTCAAAGGGTTCAAGACCGTTACATTAGAAAAAAAGTATGACTTCCCACATGACTTAAGCTTCAAAGAAAGAAACAAAGTGAAAAGTTTATTCTTAATTCTTACAAAATAATTCATTTTTTCTCCTTAAGACCAATAAGGCTTATAACCCATCCGCTTAATCTTCATCGAATCCTCATGAAACAACTCTATCAACTTACTCAATAGCGCTTCATCTATATCCGAACGTGAAACTGCAATCGAATTCATTGCAATCTGCGCTTCAATTTTCTTCATCCTTATAACCCCAGCCCAACGCCTTGGCAGCAACCTAACTAACACCTTTGAAAACACAGGGTATTTATTTAAAAAATAAGCAAAGCCATTGCCCCCCTCACCCCTTGATAAGGACTTTTTGTTCACAAAGCCTTTGGCAACCAAAGGTAAGCCTATGTGCTTATAAATCTTTTCCAAAGCAACAGACTGCTGCTGTACTAAATTATCGAATCCAATAATTAGTAACTTCTTTAATAATAAAGGGTCATTCCTCTCATATGTAGTAAGTATTCGGCCATATTCTGACCAAAGGATATAAGAATTCACCCTACTAATACCTTTGGGCTTAGGGTTACCGTACTTCAAACACTGACTAATCGCTTCATTTAAAGGTCTCTTCTCTAAACCCATCGCCACACACATTGAATAATGAGAAAGCAGCCTTTCAATAGGATCCCTTAATACTGCAATTAATTTAGTATCGGGCGAGTATTTAGTAATATTTGAGGCTGCAACGTCAAACCATGCCATATACTGGGGAGATACTTTACCAATACACTTTCCTTGAACATCTGAAGGGTAATAGTCTTTCACAAACGCATTGAATCCCTTAGCTAACCTATCCGCTTCAGTAAAAAAAGGAGCCTCTTTGCCCACAGGCAACGCAATCCTTGAGTCCATTTTTAATAGGTCATGTATTGTAGTTGTGCCCGACTTCATCGCACCAATCACCAAGAAATCAAAGTTTTTCATGCTTTACCTACTGTACACGGCATAAAACCGAACTTTTTATATACTCTCCACACCATGAGTATATTTTGCATGGATACCCCGATAGCCACAGCAGCAGCAGCACCAATACTACCCCAGACAGGAATGAAGAAAAATAGCATTACAACAGTTGATAACGCTGCAATGAAAGTAATATTGCGCACATCCCTTTCATTTCCCGACATCATCAAAATATTCCCAACTGCCCCCGCTGCTGCATTTACAACAACGCCAACGAGAAGAATGATTAAAACTGTTTGCCCTTTAATAAATGCAGCCCCAAAAAAACCAAGAATCCATTCTGAATACATTGCGACTAAAGCTGCAATTGGAACAGAAAGCATTATAAGAATACGAGAGCTTTTTCTAGCTAACTTCTTCAATTCACTCATCTCATCATTTTTATACATTTCAGAAAATTTAGGTGTCAAAATACTAATCATTGCCATCAACGGAAAAAGCAGTAGTGCAGAGACACGATTGGCAATATTAAACACACCGACGTCTTCAGCTGTACCCCATACACCTAAAAAAATCGTTGCTGCTTGCTGCATCACCAAACCTGTCATCATAACAGCAAACAACGGCCAACTGGATTGTAACAGCTTCTCCGTAGAAACACTCGAAACATGTTGATCTTTCTCTATTCCTACCCAAACCCGCTTCCAAAGAAGCCATGCCACGATTGCCGTGATAATAACAGCAGCAGCATACGATATAACCGCCCCATTCGCTTCCCATAGGCTTATACTTGGGTAAAGAAGAAGCAAACAAACGAGTGAAATCAGTACTGTTTTAATCCATTGTGATGATGGTATTTTTTTTAATCCTCTCAAGCATTCAGCATGAATCATCAGCAATGAAAAAGGGAGCACGGCAGCGGCTCCAATCTGCAAAGGCACTTCCATAAATGGCTTGCCAAAAACATCATTAGCCAGCCAACTGGCGAAAACAAACAAAAGAGCTGAAAGCAGAGCTGAGGCAAGCCCTATTATTTTAATGGCTACCCTATAAACAAAGTACACATCTGCCCATTCCTTCTGTGAGGCATGCGCAGCAATAAAACGAACCACCGTATTATCAAAACCCAAACGACCAACCGTTGAAGCAATCATCACCACAGAAACAGTTAAAAAGTAAATGCCCGAACCTTCTGCTCCCAAAAGCCTCGCAATCATGACACTGACAACAAAACCTAAAACAGTACCCAATACTCTAATAATCAAAGCCGACGAAGCCCCTTTGAGAACCTCTTGCATATGCTTATCTGTTTTTCTAAACCCTGTTCTAATCACCTTGGATTCAAATACCACTTTACAGTCTTTCTAATCCCCGTTTCAAAAGTTTCGTCAGGCTGCCAATCAAGCTCATCATTCATTTTACTTGCATCAATGGCATAACGCCAGTCATGG
Organism: Ghiorsea sp.; assembly: GCA_027019685.1. Classification (GTDB taxonomy): domain Bacteria; phylum Pseudomonadota; class Zetaproteobacteria; order Mariprofundales; family Mariprofundaceae; genus Ghiorsea. The sequence continues at coordinate 8,350 of JALUWH010000032.1, forward strand.
CCTGCCCTATCTTGAACAAAGGTAATAAGATCTGCGTAAGATGTGAGATGTGAAGTGTCAGATGCACCTTGCATTTCGCGTCTAACATCTAACGGCCTTAACTCATCTAAAATTGAGCAGATACACTTGCAAATATCAAGGTTGTTCCACTCATTAATCCCACCAATATTATATACTTCACCCAGTTCACCACGGCGAACCACGGCATCAATGCCCGAACAATGATCTCGCACATACAACCAGTCACGAATATTGCTTCCATCGCCATACACAGGAATAGATTCCTGTGCCAAACATTTACGAATCACGGTAGGAATAAACTTCTCCCCATGCTGATAAGGACCGTAATTATTGGAGCAATTGGTGGTGGTCACTGGCATATTGTAAGTGTGAAAGTATGCCCGAACCAAATGATCTGAGCCTGCTTTAGAGGCTGAATAAGGTGAGTTGGGGGCATAAGGTGTTGTTTCACTAAATGCAGGGTCATCTTTGGTTAGTGTGCCATATACCTCATCTGTAGAAATATGATGGAAGCGGAAGGAAGCTCGTAGAGCTTCGTCAGATGTGAGGTGTGAAATGTGAGATGGTGTGGCTCCATCTTTCGTCTTACATCCTACACCTATCGTTTTACGTCTCCCACCTAACTCCTCAAGCCAATACTGACGAGCAGAATCCAAAAGTGTAAAAGTTCCCATTACATTGGTCTTTACAAATATCTCAGGACCTGAAATGGAGTTATCCACATGGCTTTCTGCTGCAAAATGCACAACCGTATCAATCTCATACTCACACATCAATTTATCAACCAATTCACGGTCGCAAATATCACCTTGTATAAAGGTATGTCTTGATTCGTTTGGTAAATCTTTCAAATTATCCAAAGAACCTGCATAAGTCAGCGCATCAAGGTTAACAATCTTCACATCCTTATATGTCTCTAACATATAACGCACATAGTTGCAGCCGATAAACCCTGCGCCACCAGTCACTAATATATTCTGCGGAGCATACTCCTTGTGAGGTGTTAGACGTGAAGCGTCAGATGTTAAATTTTCTGTATTAGACATTATCTTTTACCTTCTTCTGTATAGAGCTTATCAAACCACTAAGTTTAGCAAAAAGCTCATTCATTAAATTCATGACAGGTTTATGATTTTCAATAAACCCTAAATCCTGTGCAATCATCACTTGTGTTTCCAATTCACTTAACGGCCCTCGTGCAATAAATATAAATCTCAAAAACTCTTTGTTTCCAGACCTTGCAGCTCCCTCAGCTATATTCGAGGGAATACTTACTGCCGCCCGCCGCATTTGGCTACACAAACCAAACTTCTCACTATCAGCAAACTTTTGAGTCAATGCATAGACATCTTTAACTAAAGTCATACCCAACTGCCAAACCTGCAAGTCCTGATGTGCTCGTTTCATTGCACATCTTCCATCTTACTTTTCTCGCTTAACATTTTTATGACTTCTGCTAAAGATACATTCCAAGGCTGAAGCTCGATATTAAAAGTTGTTTCTAATTTGCTGCAATCCAATTCTGAATTTTGCGGGCGTTTGGCTGGTGTTGGAAAGTCTGCCGTAGTAATAGCGTTCACTTGCTTAACACGCAAAGGCAAACCTTGTTGCTTCGCCTCATCAAAAATACTTTGTGCAAAATCAAACCAAGTCACCGCATTCGCCTGAGCCAGATGATAAATGCCCCATGCATTTTTATGGCTTGCTAAAACTTCATAAATTACCCGCGCAATTTCTCTTGCCGATGTTGGTTTGCCTCGTTGGTCTGCCACAATACCCAGCTCTTCTCGCTCAGCGCCCAGTCTAAGCATGGTTTTGACAAAGTTATTACCATGAGCAGAAAATACCCAGCTGGTACGAAAAATATAATATTTCTCGCATAAGCTCCGCACCAAAACTTCACCTTCAAGCTTGGTTTCACCATAAACGCCAAGCGGTGCAACAGTCTCTGATTCAATATAAGCGCCTTCTTTACTACCATCAAACACATAATCTGTAGAAATATGAATCAAAGGAATATCAAGCACTTTGCAAGCTTGTGCCAAATAACCTACCGCCGTTGCATTTACGGCCTTAGCAGCGTCTTTATCATCTTCAGCTTTATCCACAGCCGTATAAGCTGCGGCATTAATCAAGACATCAGGCTGTTCTTTTTGCACACAAGCTTGCACCGCTTGTTGGTCAGTAATGTCCAAAGTATCATAATCAAATCCAATGGTTTCATGCCCATAGGCTTTTGCCAAAGCCATAAGCTCAGTACCCACCTGCCCGTAACAACCTGTAACCAAAACTTTCATATCAATACTTGGTCAACAAATGCTGTGGAATATCCGCAAGGCACGCATACGCTTTATCTTTTTCAGATAATAGCGGTGACTCAATCGGCCAATCAATGCCAACCCCAGGGTCGCTCCACAATAGTCCACCCTCATCATCAGGGCGATAATAATCTGTACACTTGTAAATAAAGTCTGCGGTATCTGACAACACACAAAAACCATGGGCAAACTTGGGTGGAATCCAAAGCTGATGATGATTCTCTTCACTCAATACACAGCCATACCACTGTCCAAAAGTTGGTGAGCCCACACGAATATCTACTGCAACATCAAATACCGAGCCTGTTGCCACTTGCACCAACTTGCCTTGTGGATGATTCAATTGAAAGTGCATACCTCGCAACACACCTTTGCTTGAGCGCGAATGATTATCTTGCACAAATTCGACATCAGGAAACCCAGCCTGCATATATCGCTCTTTATTGTACGTCTCTAAAAAGAAACCTCTAGCATCACCAAATACTTTAGGCTCAATATGCAAAACACCTTCAAGGTTAGTTTTATTTACATTCATCGCTTTGTATCTAGCAGCTTCATCAAATATTGACCATAACCATTTTTCTTCAGTGGTGTAGCTAACGCCAATAACTGTTCATCCGAAATATAACCTTTCTGCCAAGCAATCTCTTCAAGGCAAGCGATTTTTAAGCCCTGACGCTTTTCTAGGACTTCCACAAATTGTGCCGCTTCAAGTAAGGAGTCATGTGTGCCCGTATCCAGCCAAGCCGTACCTCGACCCATGCGTTGCACATGCAAATCATTCATTTCTAAATAAACTTTATTTACATCTGTGATTTCTAGCTCACCTCGTGCAGATGGTTTTAAATCAGCGGCAATATCTACCACTCGCTCATCGTAAAAATACAAACCCGTCACCGCATAGTTCGATTTAGGTTTCTCAGGCTTTTCTTCAATGGACAATGCTCTACCTTGAGCATCAAAATCAACCACGCCATAACGTTCAGGATCTTTCACATGATAAGCAAACACTGAAGCTCCTGAATCACGATTAGCAGCGTCCATTAACTGCTGACCCATGCCATCGCCATAAAAAATATTATCACCTAAAATAAGTGCTGAAGGCTTACCATTTACAAATTCTTTACCTATATGATAAGCCTGCGCTAAACCATCAGGACTAGGCTGCTCAGCATAAGAAATCGACATACCCCACTGCGAACCATCTTTAAGCACATGCTTAAACATCGGCAAATCATGTGGTGTGGAAATCAACAAGACTTCGCGAATACCCGCCAACATCAATGTAGAAAGCGGGTAATAAATCATGGGTTTATCATAAATCGGCATCAACTGCTTGCTCACAGCCAATGTCAGAGGATGCAGGCGAGTGCCACTACCACCTGCTAGTATAATTCCTTTCATCTAACCTCTCCCATAAACATCATCAAAACGCTGTATATCATCTTCTTCGAGGTAGTCTCCAACTTGCACTTCAATCATTTGCAAAGGCATCTTACCTTTATTTTCTAAGCGATGTTTCACGCCAATGGAAATATATGTACTTTCATTTTTAGAAACTGTTATCACTTCATCATCACGTGTCACTGTTGCCGTACCCGACACCACCACCCAATGCTCTGAGCGATGCTGATGACTTTGTAGCGACAATGACGCACCAGCCTTCACTTCAATACGCTTGAGCTTGTACCCCTCAGCCTTGTTATCCAACACTGTATAGCTGCCCCATGGGCGCTGTACAGTCACATGCTCATGATGCTCAATACTATTGCTATCCTTTAAAACCTTAACAATTTCACGTACACGTTGGCTTTCACCCTTGTTACACAAAAGAATGGCATCCGCTGTTTCCACAGCCATTACATCTTGCAAGCCCACTGCTGCAATCAAACGTGACTCGCTGCGCAGCAAGGTGTTTTTACAATCTACTGCAATCACATGCCCACTTACAGCATTGTTATCGGCATCTTTCTCCGATATATCATGCACCGCATCCCAACTACCCACATCTGACCAGCCCATAGATACAGGCACCATCACCACATTATCCGAGGGCTCTAGTACGGCATAATCAATCGAAATCGAAGGCATATCTTGAAACTGATGCCTCACCACTTCTTGCCAAGGCTCACCATTTTCCCAAGCTAATTTCATCGCCTGAACAACTTGGCTTATCTCTGGTTGGTACTTCTCAATTTCTGCCAAAATCAACGAAGCTTTCCACACAAACATACCCGAATTCCAGAAATAACCACCTTGCTCAAGAAATGACCGGGCTGTGTTTAAATCTGGTTTTTCTGTAAATCGTTTGACTGGCATTGCTTCTACCAAATCCGATATATCGGCTTGCATGTCAGCCTGAATATAACCAAATCCCGTATCAGCATGTTCAGGCACAATGCCAAAGGTAACAATCTTACCTTGCTCTGCGGCAGCAATTGCTTTTTCTAACCCTTGATGAAAGGCAGGAATATCTTGAATGATATGATCAGCAGGCAGCACAAGCATCACAGGATCATCCCCATCTTTTTGCAACAATGCGGCTGCAAGCGCAATGGCAGGTGCAGTATCCCTTGCACATGGCTCAAGCATAGTATGCAAATGATCAAGCTCCGAAAATGCTTCACCTGAAGCGTGCGCTTCATTGGTAACCACCCAAACATCATCTTGCTCTATCATCGGTGATAAACGTGAAATCGTAGCGGCAAGCAACGATGATTCGCCTGATAACTTTAAGAATTGTTTTGGAAGTTGTTGTCTAGACATAGGCCACAAACGTGTACCCGAACCACCTGCAAGCACTACAGCCTTGATTTTATTCACTGCTTTGTTCCTCTTCCTTACGCTTTTTTAAACCTTCTTGAATAAAAACAAATACAATCGCTAAGAATCCAACAACAAATACTGTTAAAAGCACAATAATACTGCGCTTGGGTTTGATTTTTTTATCGGGAACTACCGCAGGGTCAATCACCCGAAAAACATAATCTTTTTGTGTATTGGCAAGCATGGCTTGTTTTTGTTCTGTTGAAATTAACTCAAATAAAGCCTGACGATTTTCAGCAATCTGAGTTTCAGCCAATACATCATTCAAATACTTCAATTTTTCTTCGCTTTGCAAAATAGCTTTCTCGCGTAAATAAGCATTTATTCTTGTGACTAGTTTTGCCACCCAGACCTTTGCCAGCTCAGGGTCTTCCCAATCAATGGACAGTCTTACCAAACCTGAATCTTTATCTACATTCACTGCCAATACACCACCTTCTACCAAAAGCCGCCATGCATCCCATAGCGAAGGCTGGTCTTCTTGCTCTTCTGCTAACCACTGCTTGTTTTCTGCATCCCAATCATCGGCAAAAAGAATCGGCATAAGCTTTTCATCTTTAACAAAACTCCAAATAAACTCACGCGACTTTAATACAGCTATATTTTCTTCTATAGAGCTGCTTCCCCCTAATGACACGCCTGCAAGCGAAGCAATACCACCCAAGCCGCCCAGCATAGAAGATAAACCACCCTTACTTTCTTCACCCCCCATAGGTGCTAACAATGTTTCAGCGCGATAAATATTGGGCATGGTTAACGAAATGCCTGCTGCCAATATCCCTGCAAGCAAAGCCGAAACAACAATAAACAAACGTTTCTTCCAAATGACCTGCCAGTATTCCAGCAAGTCAATTTCATCTTCTTCGTATGGCATGCCATACATGGCTTGCATCATACGCGGGTCAAGCTGGGGCTGTTCATGATTCAATTGTTTATCCTTAGCACTCATTAAAACACACCAATGGTTTTCATCGATGCCAAACCAACACCCACCTGCATCAAGACACGCGACCAATCTAAAGTGCTATCCAATAAACTAAACTGTTCAAGCTTCTCAGGAACAATAATTGCATCACCAGGATGGATATATGTGCTACCCCAAGAGCGAGATCTTTCTACAAAACCATTAGCTCGCACCACATACACCCTATCTTCATCAGCAAAACGGGTCATACCACCAGCAGCATCCACATAATCTTCCAAGTCATACTTCTTACGGTATAATAATGCTGTGGTATTATATACCTGCCCTACAACCATCACTTGATCAGGTTTTTTCGGTACATAAAGCTTATCACCATCACGCAGCGTCAAATTGAAATCACTTTTCTTCAGCTTACGAATATCTTCAAGCTTAATCACCAAACGTCCTTGAGCCTTGGTCGATTTCATTTGTTCTAATACACGTTTTGCAGCTAACAATGCAGCTTGTTTATGTTTCATCAATTGTGCGTCACTCAATGAAGCAATGGCTTTTTCTTCAGCTGCAATCTCAGCTTCCACACGTGATGACATCTCATCAATTTGTTTTTGCTGTTCAACGCGAATTGTTTCGCGTGTAAACACCGCAGCTTTCAAATACGCTTTATCTGAAAAACCTCCGCTTCGTTCAATCAAATCAGAAAGTTTTTCCCCATCCTCTATGGGATAAGAACCAGGATATAAAAACTCCCCTACCAATGTCACATGCTCAGATGCCCGCCAATTACTAACCTGTCTCAGCGTCACCACATCATGCGCCTGCAATGTAATATTCGCCGATACATCACCTGCCAATGCTTTGGCCAAATCTACATCAAAATGTTTAGACTCACGTGCTTTGCCATCTATAATATCAAACCTTGTGATTTCCACCTTACCCAGCATAGCTTTCTCAGTCACACCACCTGCAGCCATGACCAAGTTTGTTAATGTCATCGCTTTGCCTAACGGGTATGCACCAGGCTTCATAAATTCACCAGATGCCTCAACCATTTCCAAAGGATTTAATAAACTTTGATCAAACACATAGACTGTATCCCCTCCGACCAAACGAGGCCAAGCTTTTGATTTACCCTTAAAAAGAGCACGTAAATCTACACCAATGACTGAAACAACACCGTCATCTTTACTCTTCCTCTGAATCAACACCTTCTCCAAATAGGCACTATCCAACAAGCGGTCTCGCGAAGGAAGAATATCTTTTAACGTCATCCCTTTCACAAAACCATACTTCCCTGGTCTTTTGACCTGCCCCATCAACGCAATTTGACGCTCAGCAACAGCTGGTGCCTTATGAACAATAAGAATATCCCCAGACTCTATATCTATACGAGCATGGTTATGACCAATATCAATAAGTACGCTATCACCTTGATGATCAATCCTATCAATTTGCTTAAACTGGGGATCGGCATGTGCTGTAAGCCCACCAGCCATCTTCAGCACTTGGTCAATACTATTTTCTCGCTTTATTTCATATATTGCTGGTCGATTTACTTCTCCATAGACAGCCACTGTTTTACCCAAAGGCGCAATAAAAACAACATCACCAGGAAGTAAGGTAACATCTTTTTTACTATCCCCTTTAAGTAAAAAGTCGTATAAGTCCAGCCTAGAAACAACTTTACCTTGACGTTTTAAAAGCACATTCCGCATGCTCCCTTGCTTACTAATACCTCCAGAAACAAAAAGTGCATTGGAAATCGTTGATAAACTACTCACCAAGTATGAACCAGGATGATTCGCATCACCTAAAACAAACACTCGCATTGAACGAAGTTTACCCATAGACACAGATAACGTAACACCAAGAATTTTCCTGTGTACTTCTTCAGCAATCAAAGCTTTAACTTCAGAAAACTTCAAACCCGCCAACCGCAATTCACCTACATCGGGCAAAGCAATCACACCAGCTCTGTCTACAACTAACTGCAAGCTATCCTGCCTTTTACCAAAATACCTAATTTTCAACTCATCACCAGGGCCAACAATATATTCTGCTGGCACGGGTACTTCAGTTACAGGAGCAAAGGTTGTGGGTGAGCCCGCAAATAAATCATAACCATATTGGTAAATAGGAGCTCGTTGAACTTTACTTTCTTTAGATGTAAGCCAAGAGTTCCATAAAGAACTTATATCTTGAGGCTGGTTGTCTTGAGGCTGGTTGTCTTGAGGCTGGTTGTCTTGAGGCTGGTTGTCTTGAGGCTGGTTGTCTTGAGGCTGGTTGTCTTGAGGCTGGTTGTCTTGAGGCTGGTTGTCTTGAGTTATACCTAACCTTTCCCAGACTGCTAGCTCAACACCACTAGGTGACGATATATCTTCAGTCGTGCGATTGGGTGTAACAACTTTGGAATCAGCGACTACAGGGGGTATCTGCGCAGCTCTGCTTCCTCCAATATTTGCACCATATTGTTTAGCCAATGATGCTTTATCTTGTGGCGACAGCTGCTCCACCATGCGCAACTGATCTGCTGATAAACTCGCTGCGTGCGAACTTACCACCCACCCCAAGCTCACAGTGATGAAAAAAAACAAACGAATTATTTTATGCATTGAAAAAACCTTAACCATTAATGAACAACTATATGCCAGTACTCTATAGGCTTGTATTTCTTCGTCAATCAAGCAAGAAAAACCTTAGCAAGGTTAAAATCGGATAAGATTTATAATCAATAAAAACTTAATCTTTTTTGATGATTTCCACATCAATCACTTCAACATTCGGATAACGCTGATGTTGTTTGCTCGAAACATCCATACCGTGTGGGAAAGGTTTATATGTTTTGCGTATCAACCAACGCCGAATGGCTGGCACCAAAAGTAAGAAACCCAATGTATCGCTGATAAAACCAGGAATAAAAAGCATCACACCAGCAATCACTAACATCACACCATGCATGCCTTGCTCAGCAAGCTCATGCTGACGCATACTTTGCCGTGCTTTTAGTAAAGTTTGAATACCCTGTATACGAATCAATAACCCGCCAAGAACAGCAGTTAACACACAAAGGGCAATCGTGGTCAAGCCACCAATACCACTGCCTACTTCAATGAGCACATAAAGCTCTAAAAGTGGCAATAGTACAAATAAGAAGAAGAATATACGTATCATAAGCTATGTATATGGCTGCCGTCAGCATAATGCAAGGCTTATGCCTATCTAAAAGTGGCATCACTATTGCTTTTTCACTGGCAACCCCGTCATTTTAACTACGTAAAGGAACCACAGTTATGAAAAGCAAAACTTTAGATAAAAACCTTTTATATTATCATATTGAATGGATTTTAATGCATCCAAGGTTTGGCTTCTTGATGATAGGTTTGGTTGCTTTATCTTTTACGCATGAACCTTGGTTGGCAGCTATTTTATTTACTATTTTTGTTGTGGAAATTGCTGCGCGCATTGCCATTATGCTACATAAAACACGAACCAATCCTTATCGTACATCATTAAATCGGAAAATTGATGGTTTATTTCTTATTCTTGATATTATTGGTGTGGCTTCCTTATTGATTACAATCTTTGATATTCCATTCCAAGCCGAAGATGCTGCCTTGGTACGCATATTACGCGCTGTATATTTACTGAGAACCTTGCGTGTATTCCGTTATTTCGACTTAGAAAGTGCCATGTATTCACCGACCTATGGTATGTTCACATCACTTATCATTATGGTCTCTTTCTTTGCCACCCATACCCTCATGTGGGTGATTATTATCTTCTTCGCAGTCGAATTATCATTACGCTACCTTATCATGAGAAACATGAGCTTTGAAACACGCAAAGAAAAAACATTGGAATGGTTTTTTTGGTGGTTAGACGTGATTGCAACCATTGTGATGATACCAGCCTTTGCCATTATCCCCTACGGTGGAGCTTTAAGAATGATGCGGCTTGTCCGCCTTTTACGCCCATGGTTAGTGATTATTCGCAACTTAAAAGATGTGATGCGCGAAGGGCAATTTATGCAAGAAATCAACCTGATTGTCTTAGTGCTTGCCGTTATTTCTATTGCTGGTGGTATTTTTGGTAAGTTCTTGCTCCCCGGCTTTGACTTTACCCAAGATGGAAGCGTAACCCCTCAAGATGATAGCATGATTGCTCGTATTTGGTTCGCTTTTCGCCTGTTTACCGACCCAGGAAACTCAGTGGCTTACCCTGACAATGCATCCATTGCTATCTTCTCTATCGTAGCCGTTGTTATTGGTGTATTTATCTTCGCTTTCTTTATTGGTATTGGTGCCAGCATCGTTTCGGACTTGATGACAAAACTACGCAATGAACGTCTCGCCGTCACCCGACATATGGTGATGATTGGCTGGAGCGATGTTGCGCCCTATATTATTACACATTTAAGGTTGGTATCTGAACGCTCTTTCTCTAAACTAAAACTGGTTTTATTGCAAGAAGAAGATGAAATAAGCAACACCCTACTTGAAGAGAAGTGGGTGACTTATCGTACAGGAAATAGCAAACATCTTGAAGACCTGAAACGCGTCAATCTATCTGCGGCTCGCCAAGCTTTGGTCTTAATACCTGATGATAAAAGCACCGCTGAAACCTTATCCGAAAGTTTCTTTTCTTTATTGGCTATTCGTAAGATGCACCCTGATATTTATTTAAGCATTGCTATACCAAGCATGAGTGAATCTAGGGTACCTGAACATGAACATATGTTACAAGTCGGCTGGGATAATCAAGGGCAATACAACAAACCAACTGTCATTTTATCTGCCGCAGACTTTCGTGCCAATGCTTTTAAAAACATCCTACAATACAGTGATTTTGACCAAGTTGTTAGCCGGTTAATGATTCCTGAAAGAACGGAAGAATCGGCTATGCAAGTTTGCGAATGGTCTGCCGAAATTCGGCATCAACATGGGCAAACATTGCTTTTCACCCCCGATGGTCAACACAGCTCCAATATCATTCAAGCAGCCAAAGACTTACTAAAACGTGGGGTTATTTTATTGGCAATCATTGATGATGACTGGCAAATCCAACCTCTTTATCAACTACCAACTGCTGAAAAGACTACGATTAAAGCTGTTGTTGGTATTGCCATCAATGAAAATGCTTTGCATGGTGAGTTGCATTATGTTTTACATTGCCCTGAAGCTTCTCCTAATCAACCAGTAGAAAAATTTCACCTTAGCTTACAACGCCCAGCAACAGAGCTGCGTTTACTTATCACAGGTTGGGTAGATAGCTTACCCTTATTACTCAAACGTTTAATGCCTGATTACCAGCATATTGAAGTTGTTCTGTTGGATAACTTGCCCGAAACCAAACTCATGGATGAAAAGGCCTACCTTAAACGGCGTTTAAGTGAACAAAAAGGAGGCGATAAAATTTCTGTTTCTGTACAAACTTGGGATTTCTCAAACATGGAAGTATTACGCGATTATGTGAAAACATTTACACATATTATTTTGTCCCAACCCCAAGCATCTGAGCAAGAGCCATACACCGTGATTTCAACCATGTTATCCCATATCATTAGCATGATTCATACAGAACAATCACAGCCTAAAATTTACCCTATATTATCAGACCGCAACCAAGCCAGGCTTCTTCAAGAAGAATTGGACAGGTTCACCTTGCCTACCGAAGTACACATTGTGGTTCCTGATGAATTTTATGGTGCTTATGTCGCCCACACTAGCTTCCATATGTACACTGCAGAAAACAATGAAGTGTACCAAATGAAACGGGTATTACGCCATGTTATTCATGACCTTATGTCTGAAGACGGCAGCAATGATGCACTAGAGCTCTACACTATGGATGTTCATCAAACATTACCTGACGAACCCGAAGCACTTTATGCCTCCTTATTGGAGCAAGGTTTTATATGGATTGGATATCGTCTTAACCATGCTTTTTCTTGGGATGACCCCATGCAAAACATGATTCGTAAAATGTTCCCAAGGGAAGGTGATTTTCACTGCCTACGCCAACATCAAATTATCATCAACCCTTTTGGCAACCCTATTTCTAAGCGCTCTTGGGAGTACAACAGGGATGATATTGCCGAACTGATTGTGATTGGGGAAAACATTACCACCAACACGGAAAAAAGTTCCACTTCAAATAAGTGAACAAGACTTAAATCATTGAAAACAAAGGGGTGCTATGATGGCATCCCTTCTGCTTTAACCATGGTATGATACATACCAATAACATATCCACAGAAGCTAGCGCTGGCACAAACAGCATCAGCCAAGGTAAACATCAAAGCTCTAAAGCAAACAAAACCTTATTCTCAACTTTATTGGGTATGTTACAAAAAGGTGCTTCCCAGAAGTCTATTCAACAAACTGTGCAACAAGCTAACCATAAAAATACAGGCCTACCTACAGCAGAAGGCAAAACCCAACCTTTAAGTCATCAACAAGGAAATAAAAACTTACAACATATCCTAAGCCAAACCAGCAATACAGAAAATACCGATAAAAAAATCAGGTATATTTTACAACAAGCCGAAAATACAGGCAGCATGGGTAAAAAAAGTGCAACCAATAAGGATTTAAAACACACTTTAGAGAAAAAAAATAATACACAAACAACAAATGAAAAAACACAACATAACTTGGTACAAACAAATGAAACACAAACTGTCGATAAGAATGTACAACACATCTTAGCCCAAGCTAAAAAACAACATCGCTTGCTTCAAACTGGTGAAACACAAGCTGGTAAAACAC
>JALUWH010000033.1 GCA_027019685.1 Ghiorsea sp.
CCAAATCAGTTGCCAACGCGCCTTCGGGCAGCTGCCCCGTCAATTCAAAGCCTACCACTTTAGGTACAAGCATAGATACAGGCTGACCAAGCATAGCCGCCTCAGCTTCAATGCCGCCTACGCCCCAGCCTAGGATACCTAAACCATTAATCATGGTGGTGTGTGAATCTGTGCCAATCAAAGTATCGGGGTATGCAACACCTTCATCGTTGACAAACACGGTGCGCGCAAGGTTTTCAAGGTTGACCTGATGCACAATGCCAGTGCCGGGAGGCACAACTTTAAATGTTTCAAACGCATTCTGACCCCATTTTAGGAATTGATAACGTTCTTCATTGCGCACATATTCAATCGCAGTGTTGAGTTCCGCAGCATCATTGGATGCAAAGTTGTCCACCTGCACAGAATGGTCAATCACCAGCTCCGCAGGAGCAAGTGGGTTAATTTTGGAAGGGTCGCCGCCCAAGTCCGCCATGGCATCGCGCATAGCAGCCAAATCCACCACAGCAGGTACACCAGTGAAATCCTGCATCAACACGCGAGCTGGCATGTAGGCAATTTCACGGGGCTCATCGGAGGGTTTGCGGTTAATCAAAGCTAAAATATCTTCGCGGGTCACATTCACACCATCTTCGCGGCGCAATAGATTTTCCAGCAATATTTTCAGCGAATAGGGCAGGTGAGAAGTATCGCCTGCGGCATCCAATTTGTAGTAAGTATAAGCCTTACCATCAACGTTTAGTGTATTTTTTGCATCAAATGTATTGCTTGATTGGTTGCTCAAGGTGCGCTCCTCAGTGTGTCTATAAATAAGTTGAGCGACACCATAACAAAAAGCCGATTTTATGCCATAATTTTGCATGGACAGGCAAGGCGCTTTGACGTTAAGACGTTAAGACGTTAAGGTATGCTTGTGAGGTGACTGATGCAACAAACAACAACAAAACGTTCAACCATTTATTTGGATGAAAACATTCATAAAACACTGCGTTTAAAAGCTGCGGAAACGCACCGTTCTATTTCGGATTTGGTGAATGAAGCTGTGAAACGTACATTTATGGAAGACCAGCAAGACCTTGAAGCCTTTGAGGTGCGCGAGTCAGAGCCAACGCTAAGTTATGAGACAATGCTTAAAGCCTTAAAGTCTGATGGCACAATATAGTATTCAGTTCAAGGCTTCGGTTCGCAAAGATTTACGCAAAATACCCAAAAAAGATGTTCTGAAAATTTTAACCAAGGTTGAATCTCTAGCGGATAACCCCTTGCCACCACAAGCTGAAAAATTAAGCGGCGATGATAAGTACCGTATTCGGCAGGGTAACTATCGCATCCTCTACCAAATTGAGGATGATGTTTTAGTGGTTACGGTTGTGAAAGTTGGGCATAGGCGAGATGTTTATCGATAGGCTATGATTTGCTTAACTTGGTGTTCGCCTCATCACTCTCATACTGTTTCACTATATGAAACGCCGTTGCATATAGTGAAACATACGACTATACTTCGCTACAAGCACTTCGGTGCTGTTAGACCCTTTGCCTAAGGCTTTGGATCATGGCTTTGCCTCAGTCGCCGTTAAGACTGGGGCTTTTTTTATTTCTAAAATACTGCTGTCTTTTTTGATTACATTCTCAATATAATCCTTGGTTGCTGGATAAGCTGTGATGAAATACAAATCGTTTGAGCCCTTCTTCTCTTCAAGCACCACAACATACTTTTCTTCAATAACCAAAAGCACCCTATTCTTCTTAGGTCGATTTCTGGAATCTCGACGTATACTCACTCTGCGCTCAATCGTGCCAGCACTGGCTGCCAACACTTCTTTAATCCATAAAATGCAACGCGCTCTTTTTTTGGAAAATGGAATATCATGAACACCTTGCGACAATTTATAGTCGGAGCTTTCAGAAAAAGCATGCTCAAAAGCGTGTTCATTAAAACGAACCCGCCTACCTGACCATTCGTATAATTTTATCTCATTTCCATCCACATCACGCACATAAGTTTGAATATATACTTGGCGATACTTTTCTTTGAGTTCCTGTTCATTCTCAGCTTTCAGCCGCAGCATCGACCAAAGATGATTAGTCATGCTTTGGTGTTCCAGTAAAGTTAAACAATGAAAACTTATCTTTTGAAGCATAAGTATTGGCGCGCAAATCATGCAATTGAACACTTTGCGCCAAAGCCTGACAAAATTCAGTTTTTATTTTACTCGCACCATCCACAAGATGTCGATTATTCCAATCATAACCCACCGCACCAATAAGAAGGTCGGTTAATTCAATCAATGGCTGATTATGTGATGATACTGGCTCCAAACACTCAACCTTAGCCCTTCCCGAAAGCTTTCGGCTAAGATTATCATGCAAATCTGAAAATCTACTTTGATTCTTATTCTGCTGCCAATCCAAATACATATGATAATGGCAACCAGGCTTCATCCAGTGCACCAACATCTGATAATACATTTTATAAAACCCAAGCTCACTATCACCATCATTAAACGTATCATGATCCAATAATGACCTATCCACCGTTAGACAACGAAAAGTAAGCTCTGAGGTTTTAAAAAGTTCCAATAAATCCCAGTAAAAATCACGACGATTCGGAGAAAGTCGCTTCCAACCAAATTCACCATGCGCCTTGTGCTTAGCTTTTAAACAATGAATACGGTGTACAATATCTTTTTTTTGATCTCTAGGGCAGGCAATGGCACCAATCACAGTGAATGTGTCAAAAGGGTCTGATGTATGCCTGCTTTCATCGCAATAAATATTGATATGTTTGATATTGTCACTGCTTGGCATATTCAGATATCTCAGTATTAATATAATCCAAAGCAACCGCTTCACTTTCTTCAATGGCGATTTCTACAGCGCGTTTGGCGACATCCAATAAATGTTCACTTTGCTTTTTAAGACTAAAGCTTTTTTCTATCCATTCAGCGATTTGTTGTTGTTTGTTTCCATCAATCAGTGGAATTGTAATATTCAAGAAATCATCTTTATTGATTGCGGTTAAAATTGTTCCTGAACAAGCTTGTTTTAAAAGGTTCTGTAGTAACTCAGACTTAAACAATACCAAAAGTGTTTCAGGATTTATTTCATCTGAATCAATAACATAAAAACCAGTTGAACATAAAGCTTGGTTATACTGTTCTGTCACCAAGGCACATGATGTTAGGCTTCCCTCAATAGAGCTGATAATAACATCACCTGTTTTAACCTGCCTTCTTGCTCTTGATGGTAAGTCTTTCCCTAAACCTGTTGTACATCCTTGGACTGTTCCAGAGTTTCCAATGTTAGACAACTCAATATATTGATACTCTTTGTCATCCTCTGGCTTAAAGTTTTTAATTTTCACATTGCAACACTTACTTATACTCTCAGAGCCTTTTGCATAACTTTGAATCATATCAATAAAATCATCATATTTCTTCTGATAATATTCCGCATCCAAGCGACCGCTTGTAGCAAAGCTGTTTTGAAAGCTTTTGATATTCACAGGCTCTTGGCTTGGCTCAAAAGCCAATAAGCCTATTTCTTTTAAAAGGAGTTGCTCAGCTTGGGTGTAGGTTTGTTTAGATTTATCCAACAGGGCATAAGCATCAAATGTACATTTCTCTATATAATAATTTAACTCCTTTCCAAGCTTGGGGATACGCAATTGCTTGAACTTCGCAGGACTAAAGTTTGCCTGATTCCCTACCATTGCATAACGCTCAATTTCAATCCGTCCAAACTTAGAATTCAAGTAAGCAACTAGCGAACTTGAATTTATCTTTTTTATGTTAGGGCGAACCTTGAATAAATATGATGCATACGCATACGTATAATCCCTTGGAACAATAGCACTTTTTCCTACATATTTAGGGTTGCCATTAGTCCTGCAAATCAAAACATCATTTTTTTCAAGTTTTAATGATAAGTAAGTCTTTTCATCAATAAGCGAACAGTATTTCTTAGGTGCTGAAATAAAGGAGGACTCAAACTCATTAAGCCTTAGTACTGGATAGCCCTTTTTCTCTTCATTTAAACCTTTTGATGTTCCATACTGAACAAAGTCAGCTATCTCTTCCCCTAAGTAAAAATTACTCAAGTGAAATGATTTTTTTGTGTAAAACTCAGGTTCTAACCTAATCAATTCAGTTGACATTATTTCGTGAAAATTAACCTCTGAAATTTCTGGCCCTTCCAATAATTCCCGATAACGGGTTTCATTAAAAGGGCTTAAGGCTTTCCCACAAAAGATAATTTCTCTTTTTTAGCGAACTGAATGAAAGCTTCGGCTATTCCATCCTTGGTCAAGCCATCGTGATTAAACAAATCATGTTTTACAATCAAATGACCATGCGAATCGAGCAAATATTCATCTAAATCTTGGGTTGTGGCTTCGTAGTGGTCGATTGGCTCGGCTACTTCTGGTATGGATGGATTCCCGCCTGCGCGGGAATGACGGTCAGGGGCAATGACATCTTTCTTTTTCACATAAATTTTATCGCCGCTGTTGTCTTTGCTTGGCTCTTGCATGGTGGCAAAGAAAATTGGGTAATCATCCACTTTGGGGCAAAGCTTATCATCCCATTTTTGCACAAATAATACCGATGTTTTTGTGCCAGTATGCGGTTTGAATACATTGCCATGCAAACCAACCACGCCCAAAATACGGCAATGCTCGGCAATATAATCACGGATATTTTTATCCGAGCTATTGTTGAACCTGCCTTGCGGCAAGACCACTGCCATGCGTCCACCAGGCTTTAAGAAATCAAGGTTTCGCTCAATAAACAGAATATCTCGCCCAACTTTGCTTTGGTATTTCCCGTTTGGTTTTTTACCCAAATCATATTTGGCTAAAATACGACTTTCTTTAATGTCTCCCGCAAATGGTGGGTTTGCCATCAATACATCAAATTTAAAGTCGCGATTGCTCTTTTTATCCGCTCTTAGCTTTTTAAGCTTTTTCCAGCCTTCAAAATAGGTGTCTTGCCATTCTTCATCATCGGTTTTTTCATCCCAACGCTCATAGTCCAAAGTATTGAGGTGCAATACATTGGTTTGTCCATCACCTGCAATTAAATTAAGCGTTCGCGCTACACGCACTGCTTTTTCATCAAAATCAATGGCAAATACTTTGTTTTGCACATAATCCGTGCATTCCACTGGCTTTTCTTCGGCTGTGAATAGATGGCTTTTAGGGATGCCTTTATCTTTAAGGATTTGTTCCCATACATGAAAAATAGAATGCACAGGAAAGCCGCAACTACCCGCAGCCGTATCAATCACTGTTTCTTCCTGCTGTGGGTTCATCATTTTCACACACATATCAATCACAAAACGTGGCGTGAAATATTGACCTTTTTCGCCCTTGCTGCTTTTACCAATCAGATATTCAAAGGCTTCATCAACAACATCAAGGTTGGAGTTGAATAGCTTCACATCTTGTAAGGATGATACGCATACAGAAAGGTGAGATGGGGTAAGCATGATTTTAGCATCATCACTAAATACGCCTTCCCACTTCTCTTTGGCTTTATCAAATACATTTTGGATTTTATCTTTCAGCTCTGTTTCGGTGTCGCCATAATTCCTGAACTCCAAATGGCGGGTTTTATTGCGTCCACTTGCCATTTCATCAAATAATTTGGTGAAAATAAGTTTAAATAGTTCCTCAAATACATCCACACCAGCATTGGCTAGCACTTCATCTTCCATTTCAAGAATCAGATCTTTGAGTGATTTTTTTTCATTCACCAACTTATCTTTTTTAACAAGGTCATCAATCGTCCAACGCTCGGTTAAAATATCCGATAATTTTTCTGTAGCCTTGGGAATATTGGGAATATCTTCAAAATAGTTTGGGTCTTTTCGATTGTAGAATGAAATTGAATCGCCATTACTCCAAACGCCAATCGGTGCGCCAGTGGCATTGCAATACGATTTTAGCTGCTCTTTACCATCTTTAAGCTTAGGTTTTTTAAGTTCAACCATGATATAAACAGCGCGTGTATCCCGTTTATCAAAAATCACAATATCAGCGCGTTTCTTTTCGCGTCCAAAACTTACGGCATATTCAATTTCCATGCGTTCAAAAGGATAACCATAATCTTCATGAAGCACTTTTAAATATAACTGTCTGATGGCTTCTTCTGGCTTGAGTTGAATATCTTTGCGGCGAACCAAGCATTTGATATGAGGTAAGCCTTTTCCACGGACTTCTTTCGTGAAAATAGTTTCTTCAAATGAGCTAATCTGTTCAGGTGTAAATTGTGTAAGCTTATAATTAGAATCTTTTAGAATTTCTGTGAGTTTCATGGGTTCCTCATTAAAAGTAGGGCGTGTAAAAAAGTTTGTGCTGCATTTGCACCGCATAGACACCGCCCCGTGCATACATTAACGGCTTGGATTCTTTTTGCTAGGGGTGTAAGTTTTGCCACATGCTTATTGGTTCATAAAGGCGGCTCCCATGAGTCCGATAGTTCGGCTATCAATGAGACCAGAGCGGGGTCGCGCATGGGTGCGGCCTTTCTTATTTAATGCGTTTGATTTCCCCAAACTTTCTTCAAATTGTGATAAATGTCTTGCAAGATGATAGTGATAGTGATTATCATTCGATATTATGCAGAAATTAACCGCTCAACGCCAAGCTATTTTAGACATGATAAATCGCTCAGATAAACACTGGGATGCCGATGAAGTGGCTTACAAATTGAAAGAACAAGGGATTAGCATAGGTATTGCTACTGTATATCGTGGTTTGGCAGCTTTGGCTGAGCAGGGGTTGATTGAGTCGATTCAACTGGCGGATAAAAAACGCTATGAACGCGCAGATAAGGCGCATCATGACCATTTGGTGTGTACAAGTTGCGGCAGTATCGAAGAGTTTTGCAAGCCTGAAATTGAAGTGTTGCAAGATCAGGTGGCAGAAGAACGTGATTTTCATATCCAAGGGCATCAATTATTATTATTTGGGCTTTGCAAAGCGTGCAAAGCAGGAGAGCGTTAAATGCTATCAGCATTGATTATTGTGTTTCGTGAAGTATTGGAAATGTCCATTATCTTAGGCCTGTTGTTTGCTGCCACTAAAGATGTGGTGGGTTGTAAAAAATGGATTATTTCAGGTGCTGGGCTTGGTTTGCTGGGTGCATTTGTGTTTGCATTGTTTATGGACGAAATAGAAAGCTCTATGGATGGGGATGGTGAGTTTGTATTTAATGCGGTCATTTTATCCATTGCTTCCATATTATTGGCTTGGACAGTGGTATGGATGAGTAAACATGGGCGAGATATGAGCATACGCTTAAAACAAGCAGGTGCATCGGTCGCAGAAGGCGATATGCCAATGAAATCATTGCTGGTGTTATCCATGGCGGCAGTGATGCGCGAAGGCGGGGAAGCTGTATTTTTCTTATTTGGTGCTATGCAAATGGATACGGAAGCCAGCGAAATGTTAACAGGTGGTTTGATTGGCTTGTTGGCGGGTGTGCTGTTTGGTTTTGCTTTGTATCAAGGTTTGGTTCGTATCCCGATGAAATATGTATTTAATGTGATGGGCACGCTGTTAATCTTGCTTGCAGCAGGTATGGCATCACAAGCGGCGAGCAACTTGGTGTTGGTGAATATGTTGCCAGCCATTACGGACATGCTTTGGGATAGCTCGTTTATTCTTTCCGATGAGAGTTTGCTGGGTGAAATATTGCATGTGTTGATGGGTTATGATTCGCAGCCTAGTGGTATGCAAATGATAGTGTTTGTATTGACCTTGGGGATTGTGACTTATTTATATCGTAAGGCTTAAGGAAGTTCTGAACAAGTCATGAATACGCATACTGTGCCCAGCGCATCCAAACGCGTCGTTGCGAATTTGAGAAATAACGTTGCTATTCCTTGCAATCCACGCCTTGATTTTGAACACACTGAATCACAACCTGTTTTATCCAGACTTATTCAGAGCTTCCTTCAGTGTTAAAACAAATCTACCCACAATGTGATGCTTCACGCCCGCTTGAAGGGACTTATCTTGACTTGAATTTGCACAAACAAGCCAATGTGGGTGATGTGTTCATTTATGCTAATTATATAAGCAGTTTGGATGGGCGTATTGCTTTGTACAATGCTGATTTGGGAGAATATGCAGTGCCGCCTGCGATTGCTAATGGTAGAGATTGGCGGTTGTATCAAGAGCTTGCTGGTCAAGCAGATGTGATGCTCACTTCTGCACGTTATTTTCGCCAGCTTGCAGCAGGCAAAGCCCAAGATTTGTTGCCTGTGGGTAGTGGTGAAAAGTATTCAGACATCAAGGCTTGGCGGGAAAAGCAGGGTCTAAAAGCGCAACCTGATGTGATGATACTATCCAACAGTTTGGATATCCCTTTGGCGGCACTGGAAAAAGTACAAGATAGAAAGGTGATGGTATGCACAGGCTCAACAGATCAAACTAAAATACAACGCTTGGCGCAAGCGGGTGTGCGGGTTATCCGTGCCATGCCGAGTATGGATGAGACAACTCAAGACCCCTCGACTTCGCTCGGGGTGACAGGTGCTTTTGTGCGGCAGTCGCTAATTGATTTGAACTATCGCAGTGCTTATTTGATTGCAGGTCCACAAGTACATGCGACTTTTATCCAAGATGCTTGCGTGGATGCATTGTTTTTAACCACGCATTTTACGCTGTTGGGGGGTACTAAAATATCAGGTTTAGTTGATGCAGACTTGCCCAAAGCGCAATCTTTAAAGCTTATTTCCTCATATTTGGATGTGAAAGAAAATCAAATGTTTCAGAGGTTTAGCTATGTTAAATAATTTTGATTTTGCCGCCACACCGCATATTCATTTTGGTGTTGGTATGAGAAGTACACTTGTTTCTATCATTCAAACCTATGGCAATAAGGTGCTGTTGATTACGGGTGGTAAATCCTTTGATGATTCATCATTGTGCTTGGAGTTATGGGATACGTTAAATGACGCTTTTGACATTCGCCGTGAAAAAATAGTAGGTGAACCCTCGCCGCAGATGGTGGATGCTTGGGTACAAACTTATCAAAGTTTTCAACCTGATGTGGTATTGGCAGTTGGCGGGGGCAGTGCTGTGGATGCGGCTAAGGCTATGGCAGGATTATTGCCTTCGGCTGATTCGGTGATGGATTATTTGGAAGGCGTGGGCAAAGGCAAGGTGTTTACCCATAAAACCACGCCTTTCATTGCTGTGCCAACCACGGCAGGTACGGGTGGTGAAACCAGTAAAAATGCTGTGCTGTCTGTGATTGGGGATGATGGTTATAAAAAATCATTCAGGCATGAAGATTTGGTGGCTAAACATATCATTCTTGATCCTGAATTGACCTTAACCTGCTCGCAGGAAGTGACAGCAGCTTGCGGTATGGATGCATTTACCCAGTTGCTTGAAAGCTATGTATCCGCCAAAGCAAGCCCTATGACGGATACGCTGGCTTGGTCAGCTTTAGAAAGGATTGTCACTGCATTGCCTGCTGCTTATGAAGATGGCAGCGATATGCAGGCAAGAAGCGATATGCTGTATGCCTCGTCTATTTCAGGGCTTACGCTTGCCAATGCGGGGCTTGGTTCTGTGCACGGCTTGGCATCACCTTTGGGTGCATTCTTTCCTATTCCGCATGGTGTGGTATGCGGTGCATTATTGTTTGAAGCAACGCGTATCAATATCCAAGCATTGAAGGAAAGAGATGAACACCACCCAGCACTTGCTAAATATGCCAAAGTCGGGCGTTTGTTTGCACCTGAAATGTTTATGGATGATGAAGATGCGCTGAAAATGTTGATGGGTATGCTTGAGCTTTGGCAACAACATTTGCAAATGCCTAAATTGTCGGTTTATGGTGTTTCAGAACATGATGTGGAGCGTATCATCGAAAATGTTAGTGGGGGTAGTTATGCCACCAACCCTATTATGTTGACTCATGATGAGTTAAAAACGCTGTTGTTAGCGAGGGTTTAGAAGCTTTTATTCGCCTTTGCGAAACTCTGGTAGCGCACCCTTTAAATACTCATAACCTGACCAAACGCTAAGCACAGTCGCAATCAAAATGCTTTGGAACGATACAAAAACTTCCCGCATGTTTTGCATGTATGAAGGTTTTCCTTTCCAATAACCTTCAAGAAAATATTGCTGGAGCCACAGTGTTTGCATTTAACCCTGCCATTTGCGTTAATTAATTCTGGACTAATATCTTTGTATTCTGAAAAAGTAGGTATATTTGATACCACTTTTTTTGCTTTGAAGAATGATTTTGCTATGAAGTAAAAAACACCAATAATTATGAGTAGAGGTAGAAGGTTAGAGATACAAGATAACATATTTAATCCTTTAGTTTATTGAGTGAGTTTCTATCCTAGCCAAGAAATTTAGAGGTCAAACTTTGATTTTTCAACTATTCACTCTTCTTAAATTCTGGTAGCGCACCCTTTAAATACTCATAACCTGACCAAACGCTTAAAAGTGTGGCAAGCCACAAAAAACCTGTTCCTGCTTCAAACATGGGAAAACCAAAGAAATCGTTGTGTAATAGTAAACCTTCAATGGCAAACATTTGAGTCAATGTTTTCCATTTACCCATTTGTGAGACATGTACTACTACGGCGCGTTCTGCTAGCCATTCGCGCAATGCACCAATGATAATTTCACGACTGATAATGATAAGCACCAGTATGGTAGAGGCAAAATCAGCTTCGACCAATAAAACAAGCGCAACAGTCACCAATAATTTATCAGCAACAGGGTCTAAAAAGCGACCAAAAGCTGTTTCTTCGCCACGGGTACGAGCTAAGTAACCGTCAAACCAATCCGACCAACCTGCAATGGCAAACACCAAACCTGATGCATAGTAAGAAAGTGGGGCAGGTAAATAAAAAGCAAGTACAAATACAGGCACAAGAATGATGCGCATGGCTGTGATTTTATTGGATAATGTCCAGTTCATGGGTTGTTATGCTTCCTAGCGTTTTATTTTGTACTCACGTTGCTTTTTGTGGCTAATGATAATCCATATATCCAAGGCTACTGCCAAAGCAGCCAAGATATAAAGGTGTGATTTACCAAGTATGGGTATGAATTTTACCAGATCTATAAGGGCATCCACATCGGCTATTTGACCATAGATAAAAAATACGATGGTTAAGTGCCCAATAATCAGAATAAGTAAACCAAGTATCGCCCAAAAGCTGGTAATCAGCAGTGTAATATTGGAGCGTTGCCCAGGTAATTTTTTTCTGCTTAATTGCACGGTTTACTCAAAGCCAAAGCGGCGAATACTTTTGGCGCGCCAAGCATCATCATAAATAACTTCAACACCACGCGTATATTTTTCGCCTGTTTCTTCATCGTAAAATTCTTCAATATACAAGGCGCGTTCAGGGTGTGCACTATCTTTAATCATAGGTGTACCCATTTCTTGTTCAATGGCATAACGAGTGTCACCTTCTTGGATAATCCAAATACTATCAGGGTCAATCACATTGCCTTGATGGATTTTTTGTTTAACGCAAGCCGTAGATAAAAGTGCGCATATCATGATTGTAATGAATAGTTTCATGCTGTTTCTAATGGACCACGGTGATTTTGTTGAAGCAGGTGGATATAGTTATCCATACCTTGCTCTAAGCTCCATTGCGGTTGCCAATCGAGCAAGGCTTTGCTTTCTTTTAAGTCCGCTTCGGTATGGTCTTGGAAGAAGGGGTAAGGGTTATGAATATATTCAACAGGATAATCGATATTGAGAATTCGGTTTAGATTGCTCACAATATCATTGTAAGAGCGAGCTTTGCCCGAGCCTACATTGCATACACCTGAACGTGATGTTTCAAGGGCAGCAAGGTTGGCACCAATCACATCGCCAATATAGACAAAATCGCGTCGTTGTTCGCCAAATTCAAACATCCTGATGGGTTTTTCAGCTTGTATGCTTTGAAACCACTGCAATATCATGGATGCTGTTTTTGTGCCTTCTCTTTCATTTTTATGGTGTTCGCCTGGTCCATAAACATTAAAATAACGCAAACCAATAATGGGCGCACTGTGTTTGTCATACCAACGTGCAGCAATCCTATCCATAGCCAGCTTGGAGAAGCCATAAATGTTTTCAGGCTCTTCACCTGAGCCAATGCTGTTGGGTGCAGGTGAGTTGCCGTATGTACCTGCGGATGATGCGTAAATAACACGTGTGCTACTTTTAGCAGAAGCTTCTAAAATAGCAGCAAAAGCATCGGTGTTCACATTCATCATCAGTTTTTGATTCATGACAGTGGTGTCTGTGATGGCTGCTTCATGATAAATGGCGGAGAAGTGTCCATTTGCAATATCTTGTAGCAATTGTGCATCATCACAAAAAACCGCACGGACTTCTGCATCTACATTGATTAAATTGCGCCAATCGCCAGATGAGAAGTCATCAGCAATCACCACATCGGTATTGCCACGTTTTAATAATGCAGCTGCAAGGTTAGAGCCAATAAAACCTGAGCCACCTGTAATAAGAATACGTTCTTTCACTTGTGCTTACTCCGCTTGCCCTGATTTTTTTAATTGCTTTTCTTCACCGCGCCACTGTAGTTGTAAAAGTTCAAAGGCGCGAACCGTGGCATCATTGCATAATGCGTAGCCCATGCGTTTATTGATGCCATCAAGCAAAACATTGGCAGGTTTATCGCAAACATCGTGCACATTATAGTCGGTTTCAGCCAAAAGGCGGGCTATCCATGTGCCTAGCCCAGATAGGCTTGCAATATGGGCAATACGAATCAATTCATCGCAACGTTGTACGCTAATTTGCCCACCTGTGGCTTGCGATAACTCCTCAGGTGTATTTTCAGGTAAGCTACTGAGTGGACGACATAATAATTTCCAAATCACCCACTCACTTTCTGAAATATAACTTTTGTCTTGGTGCAATGGGAATGCACCAGGCATGGCATGAACATTATTGAAGCTCATTGTTTAATCCTCAAGGTAGGCGACTTCGCCCGCAATATATGCACCTTTGAGTGCAGATCTTTTGACTGTGCAACCCATGCGAATGCTGCCCGTTAAGTTGGCGCGGCGTAGTTTGGAGCCTGTTAAGTCGGCATGAAATAGGTTTGCTCTGCTTAAGTCAGCAAGGCGCAAGTCACAATTGATAAGTTTTACTTTGCTTAAATTGGCGTTTTTTAGGCTTGTTTTGTTGAAGTTGCAACCTGTGAGGTCGGCACCCGAAAAATCAATGTTGTCCAAGTTTAAGCCCGATAAATCTTGACCTGCAATGGATTTACCATCACGTATGGCTTGGGTTACTGCATTTGCATCCATGATAAAAAGCTGCCCCTTTTTTTTAGTTTCTGGTTCAAACGTCATTCTTTAAAAAATGCGATGGTACGCCTTAAGCAGTTTCAATCAAGTTTAGTGTCTAATGTTTGCGCTTGTTGGCTATTCACCATAACATGCGCAACCAAATTTTAGGCTGTAGAATAAAGTTCATGCAAGTCGTTGTGTGTTGATAAGGTGGAAGTTATGTCATTAAAAATTGCTGTGTTACCTGGTGATGGTATTGGTTCAGAGATTGTCAGAGAAGCATTAAAAGTGTTGGACGTGTTGAATCAAAAATTTGATTTGAATGCAACGTGGCAAGAGGCGACTATTGGTGGTGCTGCTTATGATGCAGAACAAGATCCTTACCCAGCGTCTACGCAAGCTTTGGTCAAATCTTCTGATGCTGTACTTTTGGGAGCGGTGGGCGGCCCGAAATGGGAAGCTTTGGATAAACCTTTGCGTCCTGAAGCAGGTTTGCTGCGTATTCGTGAAGACTTGGGTTTGTATGCCAATTATCGTCCAACCAAGGTGTTTGACCAATTATTGGAAGCATCAACCTTAAAACCAGAAGTGGTGCAAGGTGTAGATATTTTGGTGGTGCGTGAGTTGGTATCAGGTATTTATTTTGGGCAGCCGCGTGGTTTTGAAGAATATAAGGGTGAGCGTAGTGGTTATAATACCATGCGTTACCGTGAATCTGAAGTGCGCCGTATTGCGTGTAAAGCTTTTGAGGCTGCACGCTTGCGTTCCAACAAAGTATGCAGTGTTGAAAAAGCTAATGTGTTGGAAGTATCTGAATTATGGCGTGAGATTGTGACAGAGGTGCACCAAGCTGAATTTTCTGATGTGGAATTATCACATATGTATGTGGACAATGCAGCCATGCAATTGATTCGCAACCCTAAACAATTTGATGTGATTGTGACGGGTAATTTGTTTGGTGATATTTTATCGGATGAAGCATCTATGCTTACAGGTTCAATTGGTATGTTACCCTCGGCATCGATTGGTGAAGATTTTGCTATGTATGAGCCGATTCATGGCTCTGCCCCTGATATTGCGTGGGAAGACAAAGCCAACCCATTGGCAACCATTCTGTCGGTAGCGATGATGTTGCGTTTTTCACTCAATCGTGCGGATTTGGCAGAGAAAGTTGAGCAAGCTGTAGAACATACTTTAGATGCAGGTGTGCGCACTGTGGATTTAGCAGATGGACAAACACCTGTGACATGTTCAGCTATGGGTGATGCGGTATGTGTGGCATTGGAGAAATTGGCATGAATGATATGGAAAGGTTTTTACCAGAAAAAGAAGAAGGTTATGTGGTGGCTGTGGTTGGAGCTACAGGTGCGGTGGGTCAAACCATGTTGGAAATTTTGGAGCAGCGTAAGTTTCCAGTATCAAAAATGATTCCTTTGGCTTCAAGCCGTAGTGCTGGTTCAAAAGTAAACTTTTTAGATAAGGAAGTGGTTGTGCAAGACTTGGCAACATTTGAGCCTGAAGGTGTCGATATTGCTTTGTTTTCTGCTGGAGGGGGTACTTCCAAGGAGTATGCGCCGAAATTTGCCGAGGCAGGGTGTTTTGTGGTGGATAATTCTAGTGCTTGGCGCATGGATGAAGATATTGCTTTGGTAGTACCTGAAGTGAACCCGCATGCTTTGGAAATGGCGCGGTATAATCGCATCATTGCCAATCCGAATTGCTCAACTATTCAAATGGTGGTGGCGCTTAAACCTTTGCACGATGCTGTGCCGATTGAGCGGGTGAATGTATCAACTTATCAGGCAGTGTCTGGTGCAGGTGGTGTCGCCATGGATGAATTGGCAAAACAAACAGCATCATTGTTGCAGGGCGAAGAGGCTGAAGTGGATGTTTTTCCTGCGCGCATTGCATTTAATGTTATACCACAGATTGACGTTTTCATGGATGACGGCTATACCAAAGAAGAGCGGAAGATGATGGATGAAACTGTGAAGATTATGGGTGCAGATATTGCAGTAACTGCGACTACAGTACGCGTACCTGTGTTTTATGGTCACTCTGAAGCGGTGAACATAACTTTTGCTGCGGATATGGATGCAGATAGGGCGAGAGACCTACTTGCAGATGCAGATGGTATCTGTGTTGTAGATGATCCTGCTACAGAGGATTATGCCATGCCTTCGGAAGCTGCGGGCACGGATCCAGTGTGGGTTAGCCGTATTCGCAATGACAATTCTTTCAGAAATTCCTTGCACTTATGGGTCGTAGCCGATAATGTGCGTAAAGGTGCGGCTCTAAATGCTGTACAGATAGCAGAAATTTTAATTCGATGATGAAATAGTGGGTAACCGCTTACTTCATTCATCTGAGGGATAGGAGGCAGGCATGCTTCAGCGAGCCATGCATGTTTTTTCAAGCTTTGTGTTGGTATTTTTATTCAGCATCCAAAGTGTGGGAGCAGTATCATTTGAGCGTATTGATGTGGCTAGCCATATTGGCGAACCTTTTTACGCCGAGGTGCCACTTCGCTTGGATGGGAGAGAAACGCTTTCTAAAATTTCTATTGATCTAGGTTCTTCGTCAGACTATAGAATTCTTGAAGTATACCGTGATCAAGTGATTAACCAAATTCGCACGGATATTATCAAAGATGAACGTGGGGCACGCGTCAAACTCACTTCAGAGGCACCTATTGATACAGCGTTCTTTAACCTTGTGCTTAAAGTGCGTTATGGGCGGTCAACACACTACAAAAAACTACCTATTTTCTTAGAGTCTGCTGCAATTGAAAGTATGCAGGAGGGAGCGTCACTTAAGACTGTTGCTGCTCCTGTAAATGCAGCAACAGTTCAACCCGACACTTCTGATGCTTTTATTACCAAAGTGCCGCAAGGCGAAAAAACTGCTTTTGTGGAGCCTGTTGAAGATAATCAAGCTGAACAAACAGTAGGAAATACCTTTAAATCATATTCAGGCTGGGCACGTACGTCACGTTATGGCCCTATGGTTTATGGTGATACTATTACTGTGGTTGCTAAGCGTCTGCGTTTGGATGATAGGTTTACCAATCAACAAGTGATGGTTGCTTTATTTGAGAAGAATAAAGATAAGTTTGATAAAGGTAATATCAATCTTATTAAGGCAGGTTCGTATTTGGATGTTCCCGCTGCAGAAGAAGTGAAGCAAGTTTCTGTTGCACATGCTAAACAAGTTATTAGCGAGCAAAATAAGATTTGGAAAAACATGACCAAGCAGCCCAAATATGCCGCTGTCGCAGATGCACAAAAGCATCGTTATACACGTCGCGTTCGCATAGGTCAAAAGGCTTCAGGTGTTGCGAGCGCGCCCATGCTTGCACCAGAAAAAACGAAGAAACCACTTCAGGCCGAAGAGGTTCAGCCGAAAAACAATACTGTTGACCAAGAAACCTCTGCGAAACTGATTGCAGCAGAGCAAATGATTGCACAAAAAGATAGCGAGCTTTCATCATTGCAAAATAAAATGTCGGCATTGGAAGAGCGTTTGCAAACGGCTGAGAAAAAAGTGAATGAAACTTCAGTTGGTGCAGATGCAGCTGCTTTGGATGCGCAAAACAAACGTTTAGAAATTGTTATATCTCGCTTAAAAGGTCAATTAGAGAAAGCCAAGGTGAATGAAGATCAAAGTGCTTCTGATTGGCTCATGTATGCATTAGCAGGGCTTGGTTTGTTGGCATTGGGTCTAATTGGTGCTGTGGTCATGTTATTGCGCCGTACCCCCAAACACCCAGCAGAACAAGTTGTTCCTAAAGAAGAAGTGTTTGAAGAGCCTGTGGAAGAAGCTGATGCTGAATCATTTGATGATCAAGATGTAACCAAGTTAATGGATGCTGATGATTTTGAAATGCCTTCAGACTCATCTGAAGATCAGGCTGTAAGTGAAAATGAAACCAATAGTGATGAGCCCTTAGAGGAAATTCCAGACTTTACTGATGATGAAACAGGAGAGATGGAAGCCTTTGATAACGATTCAGATGAGACACCAGATCCTAGTGTAAATTACCTTGAAGAAGCCGATGTTTACCTGCGTTATGGCATGGAGGATGAGGCAGAAAAACAAGTACGTATGGCATTGAAGTTGGATGATAAAGATCCTGCGGCACATGCTAAACTCATACAAATTTTACATATGCGCAATAACTCTGAAGGTGAAGAAGCAGCACTAAGTGCTGCTAAAGCGGTACTAGCAGGTTCTGCATTGGCAACATTTGAAGGTTTATTGGCTGAATCTTCAGCTGAGGCAACCACCAATGATGTTGAGCAAGTATCTGAAATATCCGCATTAAAGGATGATGCTTTTAGTGGTGAAGATACAGGCATTGTGGACTTTGGCGCTATCAACTTTGATACACCTGATAGTGATGATTCTACTGACTCAGACAGTGCGCCTGCAGATGTGATGGAACCAGAGCTGCTAGACACAGGTAAAATGGACTTTGGTGAAGTTGACGAAGATGATAACATTGATATGGGTGATGATATTGATTTTGCTGGCATTGATTTTGGTGAAACAGATACAGGTGAAAATGCTGATGATCTTGGTGTAGACTCGATAAATCTGGGTGATGAAGATGCAATGGATGATGCCCAAGCATTGGATACAGGAGATTTAGATTTTGGTGCCTTAGATATTGAGGCAAGTGATATTGAAGTAAGTGATATTGAAGCAAGTGACCTGCAAGATAATGTAACAGAGGAAGATAGTACGTCAGAAGGTGATGTACTAGAAGATGTTATGGATATCGAAGCCTTAGACACAGGTGAGTTGGATTTTGGTGCCTTAGATATCGAAGCAAGTAATGTTGAAGCAAGTGATCTGCAAGATAATGTAACAGGAAAAGATAGTACGCCAGAAGGTGATGTCCTAGAAGATGCCATGGGTATCGAAGCTTTGGATACAGGCGAACTGGACTTTGGTGATTTAACTGCAGATGAAGTAAGCTTGGATGCAAGTACAACGACTGATGTGATGGAAGATGAACCATTAGACACTGGCGCTGTGGACTTTGGTGACTTCATCAGTGATCCATCTTTAGATAAAGCTGAATCAACAGATGGAAGTGGCAGTACAGATGACTTCGAAGTAGATTTTGACTTTAGTGAAATGGGAGAAAGTGATGCTGACAAAGCAAGCAGTGAACTTTCCGATATGGAAAAGAGTATAGATCTAGAAAACTTTGGCATTGATTTTGATGATGCTGACAACTCTGATAATTTACTAAGTGAAGTTGATGATTTAGAAAGTACTTCTGCTGTGCAAACAACAGGTGAAACTATGGTTGTGTCTTCGGAGGCAGCAGAAGTTAACCTTGATGATGCAATTAATGACAGGCAAGTAGAACAAGCACGTTTACAAGCTGAAGAGGAAGCAACTGCTACTGCAGTTGAGATTCCTGCAGATGCAGATGACCCGTTTGAAGCAGCTAATGTACTACTTAATGATGCTGAAGAGAGTAATTTGGCTTCAGATATATCCAATGATGATCTTGCTGAAATACAAAGCTTAGGTGCAGATGTGCTATCTTTGGATGATTCGGCAAAACAAAGTAATGATGAAAAATCATTGGAAGATTTGGATAGTATATCTTTGGACTTATCTGGGTTTTCAGATGATGCTGATTCGGCACTAGATGAAGTGCAAGCTATTGAAGAAGAACTAACATCTGAAGTTGATGTTGACTTGGATATGATTGGTGGTGACTTGCTTGTTGATGCCGATGATGATGTAAGTGCGGAAGCTTCAACAGAATTAGATTTAGACGATTTTGATTTGCAAGAAATAAGCTTGGATGAGGAAACGAAAGAAAGTTCAACTTCTAAACCAGCATCTGATGCGTTTGATTCAACTGTTATAATGGATAATACACAGAAGAAAATACAGCAGGCACCAGATGCTGATGTAAAGACTGATAATGATCATTTGACAAACCTTGACGATATGGAAAGCGATAAAACATTGATAATGGATGTTTCATCTGACCCTATGGAAGATGCTTTTAGCGCAACAGGCGAACTTAAAAATATTGAAAGTAGTATTGGGTCGTTGCAAAATAATGCGGCTGATGACCTAGAAGAAACCACTGAGTTAGATGGGTTAATGAGTGACCTCAAAGGTTTGCTTGATGAGGAAGAATCTAAGAAATAAGTGCTCTGCCGATTTCTTTTTGCAATTGTATGGTTTTTGTTTGCCGCGGTAATGGCAGATGATCGCGTGTTATTCATATTCACGCTTCTTACGATTGGACTTTTGTATTTGCAAAGTAAAAGTTTGGTAATCATTACACGCAGCTTTAGGCTCTTGGTATGGTTGTTTGTTCCCATTGTTTTGCTGCATGCTTTTTTAACACCTGGTACTTATATCATGGGTTTACCTGTAAGTATTGAAGGATTAAAACAATCTTTTGTATTAAGTCTTAATCTTGCATGCATGTTTTTTACGGCTTTATTGGTTATGCAGGTGTTGGAAATGAAATACCTTTTACAAGCATTACAAAGAACACCTACTCTAAGTCAAATATTACTACCAAGCTTATTATTAATAAGACGATTACGTATAACGATTCCTCTATTGTTAAATCAGCAACGTATGTATTGGCAACGCTTAGAGCATAAGTGGTTAGCTTTACCTGATGTATTGTTTGAAAGTATATTGTCTATATTAAAGAGTTCGCGTTTTGAAGCGCAACTTTTGTGGGAACACTGGGACGGTGAGGTAGAGAAGTTGTTAGTTACAAATGGGACAGTACCCAAGTTGACAATTTCTGATGCGGGTTTTGGGGCATTGGCTATGCTAGCATTGCTGGGGCTTTGGTTATGATACAGGTACAAAGGCAACGGCTTGCCATGGTTATTGAGTTTGATGGTGCAAAGTTTCATGGTTGGCAGCGACAGGACAATGCATTTACGGTGCAAGAAGCTATGGAAACAGCAATGTTTAAAATTGAAGGTAGTACCACAGATCCAGGTTTTGCAGCGGCTGGACGAACAGATACAGGTGTGCATGCTTCACACATGTTAATCCATGCCAATGTAGTAAAATCACGTTGGCAAGATAGCCCTCATGCATATATTAAAGGTTTAAACTTTCACTTACGAGATGCTGGTGTTTTGGTGCATGGTATTAAGGCTGTGTCCGATGATTTCCATGCACGGTTTGATTGCTTTGAACGTCGTTACCAATATAAAATTTGGAATCGTTCCATCAGTTCAGCGCTGTATAACAAGCAGGCATGGTGGGTGTTTAAACCTTTGGATGTGGAGAAAATGAATCAGGCTGCATCATATATTGTAGGCAAACATGATTTTACTACATTTCGCGCTGCGGGCTGTCAGGCCAATGCAGCTGAACGCGAATTAAAGGTTTTGAAGGTAAAACAAGATGGACATTGGTTTACCATTGATGTTGCAGCCGATGCTTTTTTATACCATATGGTTAGAAACATTGTCGGTTCGCTTGTTGCTGTAGGTATTGGGCGCTGGCAACCAGAATATATGCAAACATTGTTAGCTGGTAAAAACCGTTGTTCGGCGGCACAAACGGCACCTGCACATGGTTTGTATTTTACCGATGCTTTATACCCAGAGTTTTCAGCGCAAGATATTTCGGGGTTGATGGGATAAGTGATGAAAGTAGTTGTAATTGGTGCTGGTTTGATTGGTATGTTAACGGCTTTGCGTTTAAAGCAGCAAGGTGCAGAAGTTGTTATTTTGGAAAAAGGCAAAGCTGCAAGTGAGTCTTCATGGGCAGGGGCAGGTATTTTATGCCCTATTCACCCTTGGCTTTATCCTGATAGTTTTACTGATTTAATTAATGCTAGCCTTGATTTATACCCAGCCCTTGAAGCTGAGCTTAGGCATGAAAC
>JALUWH010000034.1 GCA_027019685.1 Ghiorsea sp.
TTGAAAAACAAGCCATGATTCAACTCTTAGCACATGGGGTAACAGCCACATCTCGCGCCATGGCAATTAAGCTTAAAAAAGCTGGAACATTACCAAACTTCACTCTAGTCGATAACGACTGGATTACTTTTATGGCA
This sequence comes from Ghiorsea sp., assembly GCA_027019685.1. GTDB lineage: Bacteria > Pseudomonadota > Zetaproteobacteria > Mariprofundales > Mariprofundaceae > Ghiorsea. Next base: position 138 of record JALUWH010000034.1, read on the forward strand.
AAAACTGTACCTGCATTGGAAGAAGAAGGTTTCCGCATCGAAATTGGAGAGCGGTTCCGCTATAATTTACTGACTGCTTCTAGCTTTAATCTCGGTGTTGCAGGCGAAGGCCTGATGGGTACGGCTGAATTCACTGCAACCATGGATGATGGAGAGTCCATTGATTTAATTGATGCCATTGCCGCATGGATTAAAGAAGAACCTGAGCGTTTATCTGATGCCATGCTTAACACCATTAAAGATGTAGAACATGTGCCACTACCTTTGGTTGATGGGCGGATGTTATCCATACCAGGTAATATGTTGTTTAGCATTCTTAAACATATGATGGAGCTTTTTGCCACAACGGGTGTGGTCGAAAAAGAAGTCTCTGGTGTGCAAATGCTTGCCATCAAACAAGACCTAGAAAAACATGAAAAAGTTAAAATTAAAGATGATAAAAAATGGTTAGATATTGTCAGTAGCTTGGTCAACACCCAAGAAGCTCTCGTCGTTGAACCACCGCAAGGCTTGCAAGCCGAGCTTAGAGATTATCAGCGCGAAGGGCTAAACTGGCTGCAAATGATGATGCGCACAGGTGTACATGGTATTTTAGCTGATGATATGGGTTTGGGTAAAACCATTCAAACCCTTGCCTGCATACTCAAAGAAAAAGAAGAAGGTCGCTTGCAGCACCCTGCTTTGGTCGTTGCGCCTACAAGTTTAATGCACAACTGGCGTACAGAAGCACAAAAATTCACGCCTGACTTAAAAGTATTGGTATTACATGGTGCGCACCGTTCTCGTTATTTTGATAATATTGCAGAATACGACCTTGTACTCACCACCTACCCACTGCTGCCACGTGATGCAGGCTTCTTGATTGATGAGCCTTACCACATGCTTATTTTGGATGAGGCACAAAACATTAAAAACCCACGCGCCAAAGCTTCACAATTGGTACGCGAATTTAATGCCCGCCATCGCATTTGTTTAACGGGTACTCCGATTGAAAATCATCTGGGTGAACTTTGGGCACAATTTGATTTCTTAATGCCTGGTTATTTGTACGACCAAAAGAATTTTGGCAACTTATTCCGCAAACCCATTGAACAAGATGGTAGCGATGCAAGACAAGATGCACTCAATATTCGCGTTCGCCCATTCTTATTACGCCGCATGAAAGAAGATGTGGCAAAAGAGCTACCTGCTAAGAGTAATATTGTGCGTAGTGTTGAGCTTGAAGGTGGGCAACGTGCGCTGTATGAAAGTGTGCGTCTTGCCATGCAGAAAAAAGTGCGCGATTCCGTGGCAGCGATGGGTGTGGCTAAGAGTCAGATTATTGTACTCGATGCCTTGATGAAAATGCGTCAGGTCTGCTGTGACCCACGTTTAGTGAAACAAATGGATACCGATGGTATCCCCTCTGCTAAAACCAATATGCTAAGAGAAATGTTACCTGAAATGGTGGATGAAGGTCGTAAGATTCTTCTATTTTCTCAATTTGCAGAAATGTTGCGTTTGATTGAAAGTCTATGTGATGAGTTGGGTTTACCTTACGTGAAACTCACAGGGCAAACCCGTGACCGCATCACACCTGTTGAACAATTCCAAAATGGTGAAGTGCCTATCTTCCTCATTAGCCTTAAAGCAGGTGGTACAGGTTTGAATTTAACTGCCGCAGACACCGTGATTCACTTCGATCCATGGTGGAATCCAGCCGCAGAAGACCAGGCCACAGATAGAGCACATCGTATTGGGCAAGATAAACCCGTGTTCGTGTATAAACTCACCACCATAGGCACTGTTGAAGAGAAAATATTAGAGATGCAAGAGCGTAAACGTGCTTTGGCAAACAGTATTCATGGCAGCGGCAGTAAAGGTAGTGCCCTATGGACAGAAGCCGAGCTGCAATCACTATTTGAGCCTTTGGCAAGCGTAGAGGAAGATGCAACCACAAAAACAACTTAGATATTAAAGCTACATATATTTTATCGAATATAGCAGGAATTTATAACCTATACCCTAAGGTTCACTGCGAATGTGTAGCTGAAACCACTTCAACATGCCCTGCATACAGCAAGTAGTCATTTTGCTCTGCCTGTTGTAAGGCTTGTTGAATCAATGATTTCGCATCGCCTTCAGGCTTATCCAATAGCAAGCTTTGATATACACCTTTATAAAATTGGTCGGGTATGACTACCACTTCAAATAATACCTGCACAGCTTGTTTATGAAGCTTGGACACCGTAAACATTCGTGTTTCACTAGGCATCAACCGTGTATCTTTTTTTTCTTGCCACCCTTCAGCAAAAAACACTTCTCGCACCATATCCCACTGCCAAGTTTGCAGCACCTTACCCTGCTTATCCAAAGCCTTGGCTTGTATGGTTACTTTGGGTGTAACATAAGTCGGAAACGCATGACCAATATGTTTGGATGTGATTTGTAAAGCTGGCAAGTCATCTGTGTTCATCAACACACTTATATCTAAAGCTTTTCTCGTAAATGATGGGTCATGAATACCTTTGAACTGATGTTTTCTATCTGGCATATGACAACTTTGGCAATGTTTTCCTTCTTGAGAAAACTTACTTTGCTGCCATTCCCGCACTGTATTTTCCAAAGGTTTACCATTAATGGCATAACCTTGTGGAAACTGGTGACATTCGGCGCAAAAAGACGACTGCTCAAACTTTTGACTCGCTATAAAACCACCATGCGCTGCGCCTGTCATCAAACCTTGCTGCTGAGTGCCTTTGCGTGGTGGCCCAAAACGTTGTCCTTCTCTGACATGGCAAACGGCACAACTTACCCCTGAATGTCTTAATGGCAGCTTGGCTTCAGGTGCATCTAAATCTGCATCCAAGTTCACACCTTGTGGAAATTGCAGCAATGTTTTTAAAGAGCTTAACATCTTAGCATCTGAATCAAACAATTGTTGCTCAAGTGGTGCATGGCAACGCAAACAATCACTACCAGCTTCATGCCCCATATCAGCAAACTGCCCCACCATACCTGGGGAATATGCCTTAGCATGTAAACTTTGTTTCCAATCATTAAACTGACTTTCATGACACTGCGCACATGCTTCAGGACGCATATTCTTTTCTAAAGCTGACCAATCATGATGTCGTTTTACGCTAGCAACAGGTGCATCCCAATAAGAAGCCAATGTGGATTGCCAACCTGCTGCCACCAGCAAGCCTCCTATCAAAACAATAGCAATCATGTTCAATATATGGCGAAAACACATAAGTTAAGCTTCCTCTCTAAATAACAAAACCTTGGGGATGACTTAAACATCACCCCCATTGTTATGCTTATTGTTTCTTACTTATGTTCTTGCAAATATTTCATGCGATATGCACGGAAATATGCTGCAATAGCAGTCATTTCTTTAGAATTACGCTCAAGTTGCTCACCTTGCATCGGATTTAACATGCAATAGTTAATCATTTGATCAAGTGTGACCACATCATCAACCATTTTTACGTAATGTGGGTAATTTTGACGTTTTTCTAGGTTTAAATCACTATAACCTGCATGACAAGATAGACATGCCAATCCTGATTTACCTAGTGTTTCGTCTTCCCATAATTTTTTGCCCGCAGTGGCAGCTTGTTGGAAATTCTTAAAGCTACCACTTCTTATCTTTTTTGATGAGTTATCCATGGAACAAGGGTTCATGCCACAAGGATTACATGGGTTCATTTTATGATGTTTTTTCATACTGCATGGATTGCATGGGTTCATTTTATGATGTTTTTTCATACTGCATGGGTTGCATGGGTTCATTTTATGATGTTTTTTCATACTGCATGGGTTCATTTTATGGTGTTTTTTCATATCACATGGATTCATGCTACATGGGTTATGTTTCATTTTATTCATACTGCATGGGTTGCATGGGTTAGAGCCCGCAATGGCAGTGCCCGAAACACCAAACATTAGCCCTAAAGCC
>JALUWH010000035.1 GCA_027019685.1 Ghiorsea sp.
TAAGTACACAGGGAAGATATGCCCAAAAAATGCAGCAAGAGCGACAATTAATACCTGTGATTGATTAAACTCTAATTGTAAAGCCAGAGCAACTGGAATCACACCTTTCAGAATATCAGCGATAAGTGTTAAAATACCAACTTTTTTACCGCCTGTTCGTAGTGCATTGGTTGCACCAGTGTTGCCACTGCCATGTTCTCTGGGGTCTTTTCCTGTAAGCCAGCGGGCAAATAAAATACCAAAAGGAATTGCACCAACAAAATAGCTAGCAAGACTTAATATGAGTACGCTCTGTGGCATATCCATTATGATTTACGGTAGTGCGTGCGTGCTTGGTCAAGCATATGCTGAATATGTTCTGCTTGTCCGCCGCTGGCAATGATGGGTAGTAAACTTTCAAACGATGAAGGTGAACCAAACATGCTAGGGAATGCTTCGCCTTGGGCAATATTATCATACTGCAATAATTTAAGTTGATCATTGGTAATGATTGGAACTGGGAGAAGTTTGGATATAGCGGCTAATAGCTTAGCAGCTATATGAGGCATGGATACCAAGGTGCGTTTGCGTCCTAATGCTTTCATCCACATATCAATCATCGTTTTAAGCGTGTAAATATCATTACCTGCTAGGGTATAAGTTTGTTGTTGAACTTTAGGGTTAGCAATACTTTGAACAAAAGCACGTGCTACATCTTCAACCCATACAGGTTGGAATTTTGTGTCACCTGCAATGATAGGCAAAATGGGGCCAATCGCTGATAAACTTTTAAAACGCATTAAAAAAGAATCGTGTTCACCATAAACAATGGAAGGGCGGAATATGCTCCAATTTAAATCGGATTGGCGTACCAACTCTTCAGCTTGGTGTTTTGTCTTACCATATTGTGTATGCGTTATAGCATCATCGCTTAACAAAGCACTCATGTGTAATAGTTGTGAAACACCTTCTGCTTTGCAAGTATCAATCACAAGCTTTGCACCAGATGTATGTGCAGCTTCAAATGTATTTTTAGATGTTGGGAACAATAAACCGACAAGGTTAATGACGGTGTCACAACCTTGCACAGCTTGGGTTATACCTTGGCCCGTTGTAATATCAGATTTGAGAACTTGTATGCCTTTCACCAGCATATCGCGTGCGCGTTCTGGGTGACGTGATGTGACGGTGACTTGATGACCTGCATCGACAGCTTGTCGTGCAATAGCACGCCCGACAAATCCTGTGCCGCCAATAATACAAATGCGTTTTCCCATCATTTCCTCCAGAAAAGTATGCTTAAGAAGTGTAAAGCCTTCCAGTTAGACGGCGAAATATACACTGAACAGCTTGGTAATGCGATACATGCAAAACAAGGACATGCGCGCAAACAGGTTTATGTTTTATCTTGCGCCAATTCACCCTTTGTTTGGTGGCTGATATGATTGTTGGCATCCAAATATACAAGGTCTGGCGCAAAGTGTTTTGCTTTTTTCGCTTTGAGTGATGCGTAAGTACAAATAATAAGTGTGTCACCAACCTTAGCTTTGTGTGCTGCAGCTCCATTGATGCCAATGGTATAGCTATTTTTGGGTGCGACGATGGCATATGTGCTAAAGCGTTCACCATTGCTGACATTGTATATGTGCAGTTGCTCGAAAGGTAAAATATTGGCAGCTTTCATTAAGTTAGCATCAATGGCGCAAGAGCCCTCATAATCAAGCTCTGCATGGGTTACGGTAGCTCGATGTAGTTTTGATTTAAGCATGGTGACTTTCATTTTAGACATCCTTGGTGATGAGTGGCATATTATCAATGAGCCGTGTTGAGCCAATGGTAGCAGCAATAAATACACGGACGGGTGTGGGGTCATCGGCATTAAAGCTGGTCATGGCTTGCAGATGTTGTTCATCATAAATACCAAAGTAATCGGGTTTAATGTTGTGTGTATTAAGTATATGTTGCCCTGCAGCAAGACAGCATTGAATATTTTGATTGTTTTGCCATCCGTCCACCACAGCTTGCAAGGCTTGAGGAATGGCAAGGGCTATTTGTCGTTGTTCGGCGGTTAAATGTTGATTGCGGCTACTCAAGGCAAGACCATCTTGCTCGCGCACAGTTTCGCCTGCTATAATATCAATAGGCATATGTAAGTCAGCAACCATGTGTCGAATAATACTTAATTGTTGAAAATCTTTTTCGCCAAAAATAGCCAAATCGGGGCGCACAATATTGAACAGTATATTCACAACAGTAATCATACCATCAAAATGGCCTGGCCGATGCAAACCACATAAACTTTGGCTTAAGTTGTTCACATGTAAGGCAACTTGCATTGGTGTGCTGCCATAGAGGTTTTCAGGGTGAAAAACAAAATCTACACCTTCATTTTTGCAATATTGAATATCAGCTTCAAAAGGTTGAGGGTAATGTTTCAAGTCGTTCTTGTCGTTGAATTGTAAAGGGTTTACATAAATGCTTACCACTACAATATCAGCTAAGCGTTTGGCTTTGCGAATCAGGCTTAAATGCCCTTCATGTAAACAGCCCATAGTAGGTACAAAGGAAATTTGCTCTTGCTGGTAATTTGCCAAGTGGTGCTGCAGTTCACTAATGGATGTGATGACTTTCATGATTGTTTGCGTACATCTGCAACCCAGTTTTGAATGGCGGCTACCGCATCTTGTCTTAAATGGGCATAAGGTTGAACAAAAGGTGGCGTGTGTTCGGATAAACCCAGCACATCATGCCATACCAAAACTTGTGCATCACATGCCGTGCCAGCACCAATGCCTACAGTGGGGATGTTGATATTGCGTGTAATTTTTGCTGCAAGTTGCTCTGGGATACATTCGAGCACCACAGCAATTGCGCCAGCATCTGCTAAGGCTAAGGCATCATTATAAATATTCTGGGACTCTTCTTCGCTTTTTCCGCGTTGTTTGTAGTTGCCAAATTGTTTAACAGATTGTGGTGTTAAACCCACATGGCCAACAACAGCAATACCACGTTCGCTTAAAAAACGAACAGTCTCGACCATGGCTTTGCCGCCTTCAAGTTTGATGGCATCACAGCCAGTTTGCTGCAAAATATAGGCACTGGTTTCTAATGCTTGCTCTGGGGACTGTTGGTAAGAACCAAAAGGTAAGTCGCAAACCACCCATGCTTTTGTTCTGCCACGTACAACGGCGGCAGTGTGCAGTATCATATCATCAACAGTAACAGGAATGGTGCTGTCATAACCAAGATTAACCATGCCGACAGAGTCTCCAACAAGGATGACATCTACGCCAGCTTCTTCAGCTATGCGGGCTGAACCAGCATCATAGGCAGTCAACCAGACTTGTGGCTGCTGCGCATTTTTTGCAGCCAATAAAGTGGCTGCAGTTGTTTTCTTTTTCATATGACCCCGTTCCGCTTCAGTCTCGTGTTTACTAAGAAAGTGATTAACAAACAGTGGAGTACCGTCTTCTGGAGAGTTTTCTTGCGCCCAAGCATAACATGCGGCGCGTATTTCACAAAAAGAGACTGTGATTGTTTAATTAGGTGATAAATATCGCATGATTAAACAAAAAGTATTCGTTATAGTGCGCCACGATTTAAAATAGGAGATAAACATGCGTAAAATATTGATACTTATAAGTTTATTGGCTTTTTCGGGTGTGGCATCTGCACAAGACTGGTCTGGTAATGCCGAATTGGGCTTTGTGCAAACTGGTGGTAATACGGATACAAGTTCATTAAATGTTAAAGGTAAAGCCATTAATGATGGGGATGATTGGCGTAGCACAGTTGAAGCAGGTGCATTACAATCCAAAGATACGGGTACAACTACATCTGAAAAGTATAATTTTTCTATTCAGGAAGATTGGAAAGGGTTGAGTGCTGGTTATTTGTTTGCTCGTTTTGGTTATGAGCAAGATAAGTTTGGTGGGTACAATAGCCGTACCAGTGAAACAGTGGGTTATGGTTTTGATATTCTTAAGTCAGATGACAAACAGTGGAATGCAGAAGTTGGTGCGGGTGCTAGGCAAACTGAAGATGTGGCAGGCGCAAAAGTATCGGATACTGTAGTGCGAGCTTC
>JALUWH010000036.1 GCA_027019685.1 Ghiorsea sp.
TTCTCCCCAAACCAACGGCTAGGTAATGAAAATAAACTTTCCAACAATCCAGACTGCGGCAAACCAGCATCTTCAGGATTTAGTTCATCCACCACAGCATCGGAAGCGGGCCCATGAATATGGTAAACTTTCCGCAAAAAACTTTTATCTTCACCTGCCAGAACATGACCTAAAAGTGGTATATTGCCGATAATCGCCTCAATATTTTGCCATGGTCTTGCAATCAATAAAATATCCAAATCACCCGTATCCAAGTTCACTTTTCCCGTGCCACCAGCATCTAATGCCGATGATGTTAATGCCAATTGTCTAATATCCAATTCTTCTGCATTAAAATCGGCTTCAATTTGTAATTTATCATAAAACAAACCTTTACCTACAATATCACCCCGCTGAAATACCAAGTATTTAGGCAAATCAACCAAACTTATCGCTGCCAAAAGGTGGGTCAATGTACCACCCTCCATAATACGTCCGTCATCGATGCGTAAACGTAGGTTTCCTTTCATGCCCCGCCACCAAGGTTCACCCTGCTTAAACTCACCACTACCCAAAAACAATGATTGCATGTCACCTTCTTTAAACAGCTGATCCAGTTCTGCTTGTTTCATCAAAGTACCAAACTTGCCCGATAACAGTGCCAAACCTTGCCAAGCAAACACATCATCAGGTTTAGGTTTCACCGAGCCTGATATCATCACATGCTGATCAGAGCCATCTGCTTCCAAATAATGCAAATCAATTTTGCCATGTTCCAACATGGTAAATGAAGCTTGAACATTTTGTAGATGTGATGCGCCAATGTCTGCTGAGGCTGCGCTAAATGTGCCCGTGCTTTGCCTATTTGAATTAAACTGGAATTGAACATCTCTCAGCTTGCTTTTATCCCAAATAAATGTCTTGGTCTGTGCAAATACCTGCCATGGACGTAATATCGTATCTGCAGAATCTGGCTTTTCTACTAAATAAGGTTGCAAAAGTTTCTTGTTCATGAAGGTGGCATTGGCTTCAATACCCCATGATATTTTTGGATCCAAGGGCATAAGCAAACGCATTTTTCCATCAAACAATGCGGTTTGAATATGCATAAAGTTAAAGTCCAACTTATCTTGTGTAATCGTTAATTCACCATCAAGATTAAAGCCATCCTGTTTGACTTGCATGTGCTGCATATGTATAGGCAACAGGCTCGTAGATGTTGGTTTACCTTTTAAGTTTAAATACAGCTTAGTGGTTTTTGCTTTGGCAAAGCCAGCAAAACTTTTCCAAGTGTTTTTCTTAAAATCAAAGTTTGCCTTCCATTGCTGGTGTTGGTAATCAAGCACAAATGTTGTTTCACCTTGAGGTTTTATAATCGGCAAGGAAAAGTCATGAGTCAGCTTTGTCAAAGGTGCAAAACCTGTCAGAGAAAGGTTATCCAAAGCCCAAGCTTGTTGTTTATCGAGGAACATACTCAGTTCACCATCAAACCAAGGCGTGCTGACTTGCATATTGTTCAGGTCTAAACCTCGATTATAATCCCAAACTGCCATGCCTGACTTTACTTTCAAAGCAATACCCTTGGGTTTAAGTGCCCACGCTTTACCATCAGGATAAAAATGAACAATGGTTTCTTCTGGTTCTGCTTTGTTGGCATACCAAAGCATTTGCACCTCTGCCTTAGCCGGTGATTCACCCCAGTGTAAATCGTGAGCTGAGCTTGGCTCTAGCCATGTATGCAATTTACCAACATCAGCAACACCCTTTGCGTTAATTTGCATCAACAATGTTTTCCAAGTGATTTGGTAATCTCCCGACACCAAACCTATACCACCATTTAAGTCTGCTTGATGAATCACAGCATGTAATTTCTGCTCATCAACCTCTACATCAGCTTTGACTTGGTACAAATAATCATCTGCCAAACCTAAAGCAATATCCACACCAGATACTTGTGTGTTCACATGATATGTCATATTGGAAAACTGAGCCCCAGCCAAATCTAAAGCCAAAGGTTTCGACCATGGTAAGTCCAATGTACCATGAACATTTTCAACCCTCCCATGCTGCATAGCACTCAGCCAATCATGCCAATGCTCACCACCCAGCATCCACAACCAAGACCAAAGCTTAGGCATGGTGGTCGCAGCATCAGAAACTTGTAAATGCAAATTATCATTTTCCCATGTCAGCTGTGCATTGGCAAAGCTATCCTTGGCTTTCCATTGCAATGTATTGGCGTGAAACACACGTAAAGAAAAGGTTTCATCTTGCTGTAAAGACACATCACCTTGTCCCGTAAAACGTTCAAAAGGTACGCGTAAATGTACTTTATCTACTGTAACCAACCCTTGGTCACCTTTAATATCCATATCCCATTGCCACGCCAGCTTACCCTGCTTCTGCAGCTTAAAACGTACGGCAGATAAACCTTGTGTATAAGCCTGCCAAGACCTCGGCAGGCTAGAAAAATCTTCAATATTTAAGCGCACTAATTTAGGCAAGAAGTCTTGGTCCATCACAAAATGTACAAACAAACCTTTGGCTTGCAGCAATACATCCTCAGCAAAAGGTTTAATGTATAAATTCGCATCATACAACACTTGTTTATTTTGTTTGTAAGTCCACGAAACATCCATGTTTTTAAACGTAAATTGTATATTCATAGGCTTAGAATCATGTTTACTTTTTGTGTCCAGATTAACCCCGATACGACCATCTTGAATCATAATTTCAGGAGCCGAACTTCCTAAAAATATATCAAATAAATCATAAGAAAGTTGAACTTTTGCTTCTTCTAGCACAAAAGATGGTGCAGCAATATGCACTTGCCCTATATCAAGCACAGGACCAGTATGCCAGGTCAAATGCAGTTGACTTATATCTACCTGCTGAGCATGCAATGTTGATTCAAGTTTAGATTCAATATATGGCTTAAAATTATCAATATTCGGTGGAAAAGTAAAAAGTAGGACTAAGGATATCAAAGTAAACAATACCAGCATCAAAATAATGCGGCAGCCCCGAATAAAACAAAGATTTAACATTCTGGTTCAAAAGACCTAACAAAAAGAGTGGATGACCTAACCTTTGGCTTTCAATTTATCAATTTTTTGTTGCAAGCTAGCCATCAGCCCATCAATTTTTTTCTTTTTGATAATCGACTTAAAATCTTTCCTGAATGTGGTAATCATACTCACACCTTCAATTTTAATATCATAGACCTGCCAGCCTGTAGATGTTTGATGCAGGCGATACTCCATAGGAATGGTTTTGTTGTCATCAATCACAGCACCTTTCACCCGTGCTTTGTCTTTTTTAAACTCTGCTTTTTCAAAAACAACCTTCTGCCCATGATAACCTGCCAACTGATTACCATAGGAATACTCTAGTACTTGGCGGAATAATTCTGTAAACTCAGTTTGTTTTTCTGGTGTCATCTTTCTCCATGGTTTACCCACACTGCGTCGTGACATTTCGCGATAATCAAACTTTCCTGCAACCACCTTACGAATGTTTTCTCTATCTACATCAGTAATAGTATCCTTATCTACACGTGCTTCCAAGACATCAATAATTGATTGAATCGTTGATGCAACAACAGTATCTGGAGCATCATCATTGGCTAAACCCAGCGTAGGCATATAACAAGCCATCACTAAAACAAATATTATTTTTTTCATGGATATTCTCATTTTGCATCCCCACTAAAAATATATTTACTGATTAAATCTTCGATATTAATCGCTGATTCTGTATCTTCAAACTCATCACCTTCTGCCAAGTAATCCTCTTCCGAGCCTTGATTGACACGCACAAACTTCTCACCAATCAGACCCTTGGTGCGAATCGAAACCGTTGCATCTGAAGCAATCAATACGCCGTCTTTGATATTAAAAACCATCTCTGCTTCCTCATTATCTTTCAACGTTACCGAAATCACTTGTCCAATGGGTACACCAGCAAGCATCACATCACTACCTTTTCGCACGCCTCCTGCATCATCAAATATGGCAATCACTTTATAACCATTGCTGCTCAAGCCACCAACGCCACCCAGCTCCATGGCAAGCCAAGCAATACTTATCACGCCGACAAGCACAAAAACGCCAACAATCATTTCAATTTTTTTGTATCCACTCATACCCTATATCTCCTAAAGATAAAACGATGTAATAATATAATCGAGAATCAGTACCATCACAGAACATAACATCACCGCTTGTGTGGTTGCTTTCGCCACACCTTCCGTTGTAGCCGTAGCACGTTGCCCCATATATGTACAAATAATCCCAACCAATAAACCAAAATAAATTGATTTGGTAAAACCTGCTTGAATATCATTCAAAGAAACCTTATCGATGGTTTCACCAATATATACGCCACTATTCACACCCAGCATATCCACGCCAATCACATAACCTGCAAACAAACCCACCACATCAAAAATAGCCACTAATAAAGGAAGTGATATAGCGCAAGCAATAATGCGCGTCAGCATAACTCTTGATTGCGGGTTCACTGCCATCATTTCCAAAGCATCCATCTGCTCTGTCACCCGCATAATACCAATCTCAGCCGTAATGCTTGAGCCAGCCCTGCCTACAAACATTAATGCTGCCAACACAGGACCAAGCTCTCGAATCATGGATAATGCCACCCAAGGACCTAGCAATGCTTCCGTACCCACCTTGACCAACATATGATAACCTTGAAGCGCTAAAACCATGCCTGTAAATGCGCCCGTAATCACAATAATAATCAATGAGCCCACGCCCACAGCATACATCTGCATCACAAAATGTTTACCCTGCCAAGGGCGCGCAAGAAGTAAGCGCAATGTTGTAGCACCAAATATTGTCGCATCACCAAGCTTGGCAATAGCTTGTAATGTATTACGACCAACTTGACCCACCATGTTCATGATTCCTTCCATTATGACATCCTCACGCAACCAGGTTTATGCATCAAGTCATCAATATAGGCTGTCTGACTACGCGAAAAAGGAATCGGACCATTGGGCTCGCCTTTAATAAACTGTTGTACTCTTGGGTCTTCACTTTGCTGAATACTTTCAGCATCACCTTCCGCAATCACTTTACCCTGCCATAATAAAATTACGTGGTCGGCGATAGCCAACCCAGCTTGCACATCATGGGTGACCACTACTGATGTCATGCGTGTTTTGACTGTTGTTTCATGGATTAATGTGCTCACTACACCCGCAGAAATTGGATCTAAACCTGATGTGGGCTCATCAAAAAAAACAACCTGAGGATCCATCACCAATGCTCGTGCAAAAGCAACACGTTTTGCCATGCCACCAGAGAGTTGTGAAGGCATCATACACTCAAACCCACGCAGGCCCACTTGTTCTAATTTCATGGTCACCATGGTCTGAATCACGCTTTCATCCAAGTCAGTATGTTCATGTAAGGGGAATGCCACATTTTCATACACATCCAAAGAATTTAGCAATGCAGAATATTGAAACACCATACCCACCCGCATACGCAGCTCATACAGACGTTTCATACTCACTTTTGCCAAGTCTTCATCGGCAAACAGAATCGAGCCTGATGTTGGCTTATCTAAACCCGCCAAAAGCCGTAACAATGTGGTTTTACCCGAGCCAGAACCACCCATAATCACTGTCACTTTCTTTTTTTCGATATGTAAATCAACGCCATCTAGGGCTTTAACGCCATCAAAAGCTCTCACTAAATCTTGTGTTTTAATCATAAGGAAACCTAACCATGAGCGCAATATAGACCTTCTATAGCATATGGCGCAACTTAAAAGATACTTATGTGTTCATTTGCATTATCAAAGCCCTACACTATATTGCGCATGGTCACAAAACATGCACCCTTAGCTCAGCTGGATAGAGTGTCGGCTTCCGAAGCCGAATGCCAGTGGTTCGAATCCACTAGGGTGCACCATTTTCGAAAAAGTATGGTTACAATCAGGAACACGTAGCCATACTTTAATCACTCAGTTCTTTGAGCAGGCATAAAGACTTTCACTGACATTTCATGCAAGGTTAATTGAATAACTGGTACTGCGTCCCCCACCTTCATCTTTCCCCAAGGCTCCCTTATCAATTAAATCTAAAATATCGCGATAAGCTGTATCTTGAGAACACTTTGTAATCTTTGCCCATTTCGTAGATGTCAGTTTTCCTTCAAATCCATCCAATAGCATATTGAGCATTTTAATCTGCCGTTGATTAAAGGCTACCTTCGCAAAGCGCTCCCAGAATTGAGCCTTGTTCATAACACTACTAAGCAAATCGCCAGACCCCTCTATTGCTCGCAACAGACAATTAAGAAACCACTCTTGCCACGAACTAATGTTGAGCTTGCCTTTCTGGGTCTGCTCTAGGATTTTGTAATACGCTTTATTCTCCAATCTGATTTGTGCTGACATGCTGTAGAAGCGTTGACTTGAATATTCTGACCTCGCTAGAGCCATATCGGCTACAGCGCGGGCAATGCGGCCATTTCCATCTTCAAACGGATGAATAGTTACAAACCATAAATGCGCTACACCTGCTTTCAGAAGCGGGTCAATATCAACCTTATTTTCGAACCATGACAAGAAGATATCCATTTCAGCAGGCAAACGTGAAGCAGGAGGAGCTTCGTAATGAACCTTCTCTCTACCAAATGGGCCTGAAATAACTTGCATAGGGCCATTGTTATCATTCCGCCACTGACCAACCCTAATCTTCGTCATGCCACTGCGACCTGTCGGAAATAAAGATGCATGCCAGTCAAAAAGCCTCTCTTCAGTCAGAGGCTCGGCATAATTGCTGGTAGCATCCATCATCATCTCAACAACACCTTCAACATTCCGATCGCTTGGAACAAGGCCACCTGCATCCATACCAAGCCTGCGAGCAATAGATGACCGAACCTGCTGACGCTCTAGTGTTTCCCCCTCGATTTCACTCGACTTGATAACATCGTCCGTAAGTGCCCTTAAATGAGCCTCTTTTCTTTCATCAAAACCCAAGCTTTCCATTTTTCCCAGAAGTCGGCCTTGTTCCCGAGAAACATGTGCTAGGAGTTTTGCAAGGTCTTGATTATCCCAAGTAAATAAAGGCCAATCCGTGTTTTGCCATAAATACATATGCAATTCTCCGCTAATTATGCGGATATTGTGCAGCATATTCTCCGCATACACAAGATTTAATCCGCATATTGTGCGGATAAAAAAGTGATAATATCCGCATCAGACTTTTTAAAGTAATAATTGGAGGCGCAACAACCTTTCCGAAAATGCCATTCATCTTTAAATGATTATCTTACTATACAGCTATAAAAAGATAACGGTCACTTGGCATAGTTATCACCCTCCGAAGATAGTGGTCATAGCTAAGGACAGAAGGTTGTGACCAAATGAAAGGGTAAAGATACCAAAGGTTTAAACGACCTTGGGCTAACGCTCAAAAAAGTTGCGTGACCATTTTGTGACCAAACGGTGACTACGACTATTGAATAGCTAT
The DNA here is from genome assembly GCA_027019685.1 of Ghiorsea sp. Lineage (GTDB taxonomy): Bacteria > Pseudomonadota > Zetaproteobacteria > Mariprofundales > Mariprofundaceae > Ghiorsea. The sequence goes on from JALUWH010000036.1 coordinate 7,490, forward strand.
TATTTTACAATAGCTTACGCGTGGTCACGTGAAAGATGCACCCTTAGCTCAGCTGGATAGAGTATTCGCCTCCGAAGCGAAAGGCCAGTGGTTCGAATCCACTAGGGTGCACCATTTTCATCTTTAATATCAATAGTTTGTAATTATGATTCACTTCTGCCGAAAGAAAGCTGTGGCCATTTCGTGACCAAACCTCTTATTTCTATTTTCTATGATTTAAATCGAGGTTGGTCGCAATATCTTCCCAAAGGATGGGCTAAAAATCCAATTAAAATTTCTTCGTTAGATGCTCAACTTTCAAAAGCAAAAGGGTTTAAAATTTGCCTTCTCCAAAGACTGGTTCGTTCAACCTCACTTAACCCAGCTTCATCACAAACTTGCAACCAATTATCTTCAATAACTTGCACCTGCTTTTCAATGCTTTTCCGAGCCTCTTCTTTCGACAATAAAAAATGATGTGCAGCTTCAATGCAATGTGAAAGTTTACTTTTGCGTTCATTTCCAGAAATCAACATCGCTTGAGTAGCCTCATTTCCAGCTCTACTTTGCGGGCATATATCATACGCGGGTGTGAGTGACAGCATCTCACCATTCCAAAATGCAGCATGATTCCTTGCATGGTCATCGGTATTACCTATAAGTATATTAAAAACAAGACGTGAAAAAAGTTCTTTAAGCGTCTTGGGTACTTCGTCAAAATGATAACGAACAATTTCAGCCAATTTTTCGTAACTCGCATAACGCGCCATAAGCTCATCCAACTCAAATAAAGTCAACGCAGAAACCATGCACTTTCGTTGCCATCCATCAGAATGATACACACGGTCGAAACGTTCAATCAGCAACACATCCTTATGCGAAGATTGGGTTAACAACACCTCAGCCGCATCAAGCCCAGCTAGCTTTGCCAAGCGCATCGCTACATACTCAGCTTTTACCACATTATACACATCACTGCTTGCAGAAAATTTAGCAACATACTTCTTATCATCCGACTCAATCAATGCCTTAGGACGAGCGCCGCCAATAGAGCTGCCATGATGAAGAGCCTGATCCAGTTCAGGCGTAAGCGGAATCCCCTGCTCAACCCGTTTGGCTGATTCCATCAACTCATCCAAGGAAACATTTACAGAGCACCTTGGCACATACTCAGTTGGTGAACGTTGAAAATCCAACGCACCAATTCTATCTGAACCCGACTCAAGCAAATATGTAATTTCATCAATTTGAGCTGTATCCACACCATCAGTTTTGCGCCCAAACTTCTTATTCATCAGAACCCGCCTACCCCAAGCATCTGGAGAAGCATCACGAATACAATTGGGCATACTCAAGCCATCTAGCAGTGGCAGCCTACCTGAACGAAGTGGCAATTCTTTATCATAAATAGAAATCTTGTTTTCTCTTTCAAGGTAGCTTTTACCATAGTAAAAAAAAACTTGCTCCCCTTCAGCGACCAACTTCCCTGCCACAACAGGTGCAGTTTCATTAGGAAGCCATATCCATACATAAGCCTCTGTATTCTGTTTAGAAGTCATCATCTACAACCTGACTACCTTGACGCACATATTTGGGCAGAAGAGCAATTTTATCATCCACACGCTCAATATGCTTCCGCAATGGCATATGTTCACTATCAAACAGTTTAATACCAACAAGGTTAGCAACTTCAAACACCAGCCCTATGGCACAAGATAAATCCCCTTTCTCAATCTTTTGAAGTGTAGCCCGAGAAATATTTGCACGACTAGCCAAGTCATGCTCTGTCCACTTCCGTTGCTTCCGCCCTAGTTTGATTTGCTTGCCCAGCAAAGCCGTCGCCTCAACGCAATAATCAGAATAAGTTCTAGTTTTAACCATAATACAATCCATGTGCCTCATATAATAGTCACATAGTATCCATATGATTATTATAATAGTCAATATATTATAAAAATAGTGTGTTAAAAGGGTAGTGGTCACATTACCAGCGGTTTATCCTCCGAAGCTCGGGGCCAGTGGTTCGAATCCACTAGGGTGCACCAATTTAACACTAATAGTACAGCATCTCCACATATACACACTAAAAGTTTTAGGTCCTTACTTTGGAACAGTATAGTCAATTCCTATAACCTTTAACCCATCATAATTAGAGCTTTGTGAAGGGGTCTCGTTGTCCAAAAAGTTTATCAAACCTTCAAAGCCCATCTTTCCTTTGGTTTCAGGGTTCATTCAACGCTTTTTTCTTCATAAAGTACCCTCATTAATACAAAGGAGGAGCACTCATAGGCGTAAGTTTTACATCAAACCCACCTTCCACATTTGGAGTAAAGTTTATTACCGAATAACGAATATCAAAATCAGATATGCCAAAATCCTCATAAATTACTCTCTCACTTCCTCCCTTAAGAGGAGCCCCTGTAAAGTCCACCGTAGTAATTTTATTTGGTATACTCACCCCAGCCGATAGCCCAACTGCTGAGGGTTCATACCAGTGTGTCATTTCACCGTAATTGAATTGTATTTGACCTGTATCAAAAAGTACCAACTGAAATGTATTCTGGGAGGAACCGTAATTGCCAGAGTGCGGGACTCTACGCCAAGTAATAGCGACCTTCCCTGGTAAATCTAAGCTCATATAACAACTACCATAATAGCTAACCTCCCCAGTTTTAGTCATCCAAGGATCAATTTGTGGTTGCAACAAAAGGTCACTCAAGTTGTGTCCCGACCTTCCATCAGCATACTCAAAATGAACTCGCCCATTAGAGCCAATATATAACCCTGAATATAATTTACCAAAGAATGGGAAGTTAAACCCCTCAGGAAAATGATAATATGTACTTGTATCCCAATCCGCATAAACACCAAGTCTTTTTTGAGCCAAGTCCACTGATGGGCTTGAAGGCCTTCCTACAAACACCTGTTTAGAAGTTAAATTGTCGCCTGGTAAAAGAAACACCTTCTTGTGCCCAACCAAACTCGTAGTATTAGACCTATATTTAGCTTGTATATCAAATTCAGAGCCAAACAATAAAGAAAGCTTTGACATCGTAAAGTTACCAGAAATATCTGTTACTCCTTCCTTTACTGTAGTGCGCGCTCCTACCATAACAGATGCAGCTGATGCAGCCCCTCCTCCTATCTGCTGCACATTTGCATGCAAGGTTGCTGATGCTAGAAGCTGGAATGATCGAGTTTCATTATAGCTACCATGCCTAACTATCGTTACTCTTGATTGTGACATGTCCTCTACCAAGGTAATTTCATCATGGAGCCCACTTGGACCTAAGTGCATCTTAGGAGCATATTCTAAATTTTTTAGCACAATAGGGGTTGAAAATAAAGGTGCCCCAGTGCTATCTAACTGTTGATAATTAACTTGAGCTTGATTAACTTGATATTGGTCAGAAATCCAACTAATAAAAACTTCACCTGCAGACCCTACCATCAAAGCATTTTCTGTAGAATAGTTCCTGTCATTTATATTTTGAGTTAGTATGCGTTGCATATCTTCTAAGTCAGATAAAAGGGCTGGATCACCTATCATTGGTGTCGCGTAGGGCACTAACCTTATGTATTCAAAACCTGTTGTGGCTCGTATAAGCACATGTACGCGATTGAGATTATCTACATCCATATGAGGAAACTCTGGAAATTGAGAGTAGATTAAAGATGCCCCTCTTAACAACGTCGTTCCAATCAAATTTGTCCCTGAAGCCCCATTAAACATTGTATAATAATATGCATTTATATGTCTAGCTTGCTTATCAGACCATACAAAATGAACACCTTCACGCTGGTCAACTCGAATAGAAGAATAAGGTCTTTTTGAACTCCACCCTTGGGCTAGTGAAGCTTTTTGTGCTTCAGGTAACATTACAGTTCCATCTAGTCCATTCAGTTTAGCATACCGCAAACTTGAAGTTCCAGCGGAAAGAGGGTCTAGCTTTTGATCCTGCCAAATGAGGTGTGCATCACCGTACAAATCTACAGAAAGCTGACTTAAAAAACTGTTAAACCCATCTGCTGATGAAACTACCCTTGGAGGTACAGTGAAAATTTGAGAACTTAATGCCGCACTTCCATTTTGGTCATCTGCCTTCGGGTTAATAACTGCATATTCAATTTCATAGGGTGCCTGATTACATGTGCCACCCACAATACAGGTTTGAGACGACCATGTTAAATGAAGCTTTCCTTTAGAGTCAAACTCAATTGCAGGCTTGTGAGCACTACGGTCACTAGCAATAAGCTGCGTCTCCCCAATCAATATTTCCCCAAGAGGGCTTTTCATTTGGTACTTCAATAAAGTGAGCCCTATTGCACTAGGGTGCACCACCTTAGGCTATCTATTATATCAATACTATCAATACGCATTTTTACTTTTAAACCCTTTAAACATGGTAAAGAAAAATATTTTCAAGTCCAACCAAAGTGACCAATGTTGGATATACTCCAAGTCATATTCCACCCTTTTTTTCATCTTATCAATGGTATCTGTTTCACCACGCCAACCATTAATTTGTGCCCAACCCGTAATGCCTGGTTTAACTTTATGCCGCCACATATAACCTTTAATCAACTTACGGTATTGCTCATTATGCGCCACAGCATGCGGTCTAGGCCCCACCACGCTCATACGGCCCTGTAACACATTGATAAACTGGGGAAGCTCATCCAATGAAGTTCGCCGTAAAAACAACCCCAATCGCGTCACCCGAATATCATAGCGGCTCGCCTGCTGAATCACAGTATCATCATTCTCACACACCATCATCGAGCGAAACTTATACACTTTTATTTTTTCTCCATTAAGCCCATACCGCGTTTGTTTAAATAACACAGGGCCTTTTGAAGTGGTTTTGATTAGCACAGCGATGACAATCATAAGAGGAAAGAAAGTCATTAATGATAGTGTCGCTAGCACAATATCTTCAATTCTTTTAATACTACCAAAAGGTCCCGTCAGCGGTGTTTCACATAAAGCAAATGCAGGCATACCTGCAACCTCATGTTCTCTTGCTCCCATCAATTCAAAAATAAACAAGTCAGGAATAAGGTATATGGAAGCTGTTGTATCTTGTAAATCATCAAATACTTCACGCATTCGTTTCTCCGAACGCATAGGTAATGCCAAATAGACTTGATCAATATTTTCTCTATTCACAAAGTCATGCACAGCTTCCGCTTTACCAAGCACTGGAATACCTAATATATCTTTGCCCTGCTTTCTTGTATCATCATCAAAAAAACCAACAATTGTAACACCCATCCAGTCTGCCTGCTGCATTTTATCTACAAGCTGTTGTCCCAAAACTCCTGCACCGACCACAACAACACGTCTTTTATTGTGACCTTGCTTGCGTAGCATTCGCAAGAATAGCCGCTGTAAAAGCCGCACCAGTATAAAAGCAAGGGGGGTAATCACAAACCATAAACCAAGAACCACCCTAGAGAACATCTCGCTGGACTTTGTTGCCCAAGCTAAAACCAAAAGAGTTAAGGCAACCAACAACCAACCCAAAAGTAAAACCTGAAACTCTCGCCATAAAGATGCGCCGCGCCAAGGGCGATAAGCATCAACAACACCCATTACAATCCAAGTCAATGCAATCGCAAATATGCCCAGCAACATATACTCACGCCCAAACTTTAAATTGTAAGAAATGCAGATAAGGTAAAGCAAAACAAAAACTAACCCTGCATCAAGAATGCGCTGACCCAAAGAAAATAAAGAGTGATACTTACGCATTACCCCTTTATAAGGCTTACTTCCCATGTACCTTTTTCTCCCACTGCCATGCGTGTTCTATAATTGATTGTAAAGCAGGATACTTGGGTTGCCAACCCAACTCATTTTGGGCAAGCCTTGCATCAGCAACCAAAACATCAGGGTCGCCTTCTCTGCGCGCGCCATATATCACGGGGATATTTTTTTGTGTTACATCTTTACAAATATCAATCACTTGCTGCACTGAAAAACCTTGTCCATTACCTAAATTAAATCGCTTGCTTTGATTGTAGCGGAACAATTCTTGAATCGCTAGCCAATGTGCCATAGATAAATCTGACACATGAATGTAATCACGAATACATGTCCCATCCTGAGTATCATAATCTTGACCAAACACAGTAATATCACGACGTTGCCCTGTCGCCACCTGTAATACCAAGGGAATCAAATGTGTTTCAGGGTCATGCCTTTCTCCCAGCTCACCATCAGGGTCTGCACCACAGGCATTAAAATAGCGCAAGCAAATTGACTTCAGACCATAAGCTCTATCATAATCTTCCAACATCTGCTCAACCATCCACTTACTTCGCCCATAAGGATTGATAGGCTGCTTTGGATGCTGTTCATCAATTGGCGTGTATTGTGGCTCACCAAAAATGGCGGCTGTAGAGGAGAAAATAAAGTGTTTCACATCATGTTTCACCATCACATCAAGAAGGTTCTGTGTATTGGCAAAATTATTACGATAGTATTTGGCTGGATCGGCCACCGATTCCCCCACCAGAATACTGGATGCAAAATGCATGACCACATCAAATATTCGTGTCTCAAAAAGCTGCTCAAGCGCCTCTGTATCTGCCAAATCACCCACAATCAAATCGCCAAACAGCACAGCATCTGCGTGTCCAAAGCTTAAATTATCAAACACGGTAACATCGCACCCCTGTTGACCCAATAGCTTCACCATATGTGAACCAATATAACCAGCACCACCCACCACCAAGACTTTCATTTCTTCACTCCATTATACTCTGATGCCTAACATCTTAAAAACAAAGAATTGCTCACCAAGTAAGTTGGGAGGGCTACCCGTACATCTTTACCCTCTTGATACTCAATTCTCGGATAAGGGTAGCCCATAACTGGTATTAACTAGTAAAACATTCGCTGCTAATTCCAACAAACCATTCTTTGTTACAACAATCACTATGTGACATTTGTCATACTATATATACGATGAGATATCAGTAGTCAAACTTTCTTGTCACATGCTCTAGCACTGTTTGTAGTGGCTAAGTAAATTTGGCCATCAATTAAGAGCAAATACACTGTTCAGGCGATGAAAGAATTGAAATGACAACAGAGCGGTCAATGTTCAGCCCTGAGTTTCATCAGAGGTGTACAGAGCTTGTTTTATCACTGATTACGGTGCACGTGAAACCACCGAAATCATGGAATAGGTAATCCATGCTAAGCAAATGGATGAGAAGAAACTCAGGATATAGATGACCTAAAGGCTTCAGCTCACCTATACCCACAGTAATTGACTTCCTTACAAAACGATCAACATCAATAACAATATGCTTAAAAGTCCAATAACCATCATATAGTTTCGATCAGGGTGCCTGCGAATCACAATTTTCATAGCAATCAATAATGGAATAGCCTGTAAACAAGATGTTTTTGCAGCAAGCATAATTTCTTCGGATACATCAAGCACGGGTAAAAGCGTAAAGGGTACAAACCATGATAAAAAGATAAGGATGATCTCCAAACCCGAAGTTAAGAAAACTTCATTATGTCCTTTAAATATAATTTTAAACATAGACCAAACTGATAAAACAACCACAAAAGCCAATACATACCAAGAAAATTCAAAGTCTTGGTAGGATGCAACATTCCATACATATAAAATGGTTACACCTGTAAGATAAAACAAGCCATACACGATATTTAGACGCTCATGATGCTCTTTCCATGGGTATGCCACCAAAAGCAACACCAAAACACCCAGAATTAAATTTTTTGTTGTCTCTGGTGCCGCTTCAACAAAAGGCAAAGGGAAAAACAAACCTAATATAATTGCAAACCTTAACCCTCTAATACTTTTCCCCATGATAGAGGCAAGGTAGTTAGCCTGACGACTTTGAACTATTGAATATTTACTTACATTAAAACTAGCGACTTCACATACACCAAGTATACCATACAAGATAAAACATGAACCCAAACCTGCCAAAAGTTGAATCCATTCAGGCTGAGTATGAAGACTGAGTGCCAACAAACCAAAAAGAAAGGCAAGCGTATAAATAATGGTTACAACCGCCGAATGCGAAAAACCCAAAGCCAACAAACGGTGGTGCAGGTGTGTTTTGTCAGCAGATACTGGGCTTTTACCCTGAAGCATACGACGTGTCATGACCAAAAGCGTATCTGAAACGGGAAGCGCAAGAATAACCGCAACAGCAATCGGCGGCACGGATATTTCACCTTCAAAACCAACCAAGAAAATAAGTGCCGATGCCATGAAAAAACCTAAAGTTAGGCTACCAGTATCACCCATAAAAAGTTTAGCTGGGTAAGTATTAAATTTCAGAAACCCAAAAGTGGCTCCCACAAAGGCAATAATAATAAATAACAAGCCCCAGTTGTGGCTCTGTAATGCAAATATACCCATAAACAAAGCTGCAATAATTGTAACACCTGCAGCCAAACCATCCAGACCATCCGATAGATTAAAAGCATTAATGATGCCTACCATACAAAACAAACTTGCTAAAAATGCAACCGTTGGCGGAAAGTCAATCGCACCAAAACCAAGCACATTACCCAGCGTATCTAAAGTTAAACCCGAAAAAAGCAGAAAGACTACACAAGCTACAACTTGACCAGCCATCTTTTTTGCAGGGCTGATACCATATAAGTCATCCAAAACACCTGTTGCAACAATGATAACTACACCCAATAAGAAGCCAACTAGCGTTTGGTTTAATTCTACAAATAAAACCAATGAAACAACCACTGCCACCGCCATGCCAAGCCCACCCATGCGCGGCATAATGCGAACATGTACACTTCTATCTCCAGGTGTATCCATGGCACCAATCTTTTGCGCAAAAGAAATGGTTGCAGGCGTTAAAAACAATGACAAAAGTAATGCTGTAAAAAACAGCAGCCCTAAATCTTCAAATAACAATTCCTTTTGTCCTCTCTCTCCAAATATTTACGGCTTATTTTAATAAGGAAAAATATAACCCCGCCACAATTCCCCAAGTATAACGTCTTTGTGCAATAGCAGCCATCATTTCTCCACTGTTACTCGGATACTTTTGCGTTAAAGCTTGCAACAAGTCATGAACATCGGAAAAGTATATTGCCTTATCCTCTGTCGTAAAACGGTTGAAATTGCAATCATAAGCAAAGACGGGAATACCAAAGTGCATAGCTTCTACCAGGGAAGGATTGGTTCCTCCTGCTGAATGACCATGCACATAAATGTTTGCCTGCGAACGCAAGGTATTTAATTTACCTAAATCATAAATTGGGTTTAGTAGATGAATATGGTCAACGCCAACATACTGTACTCTAAGATTTCTTCCGTATTCACTACTGTCCCAATTCCCTACAATCACCAAAGGTAAGTCAGTTTGCGCAGCAAAAGCTTCAATAATCATGTGAACATTATTTTCAGGCTCAATACGGCACACCGAAAATGCATAAATACTTGGCAGCTTCAATTCATCAACGGGCACTGCTTCAACACCTAATGCATGATCACCACCATAAGCAATCACATGAGCATCCACACCATAAGTTTCTTTTATATACTCTGCAATCGCGCCATTATCTGCAATCACTTCATGCGAAAAGCGCACCGCAACTTTCTCGGAAAATTTTAAAAACCATTTGGCTAAGCCTTTCCATTTTTGCCTACGCCATTCGATGCCATCAATATTGGTCACAATCTTGGCAGACGAGAGCAAGCGCACCACAGGCAACATCGTTGCCCCCGAAACACCAAGTAATAGAATCACATCTGCTCGCCACATAGCAAGCAATAAAGAAATCCAATCGTATACAATGCTTTGTGCACCATTGGCTTGAAGTGGGATATATTTCAAATGAGCAGATAAATATACTGGTTTTTGTTCATCATAACTTTTACTACTGCAATATACGGTCACATCATAAGGCAACGCATTAGCATCATGATACCGCACCAAGTTTTCTACCAGTGTTTCAAACCCACCATAATTGGCAGGCACACCAACTGTACCAATAATCGCTACTTTTTTATTTTGCATTAGGAGGAATCCTTTAAGATATTCTTATGTTAGCAATTGAAACAAACGATAGCTAGATGCTTTTTTATCAAAAGTTACCGTATATTCACAACCTGATGCCTGATTCAGGTGAGCAATCAGGTAATCCGAAAAATCAGCATTGCCTAGTACAAAAGCACGAAGGGCTAATAAACACTGCTCTTGTTGCTCAACGACAAGGTCAGCAGCCAGCAAAATACGTTGTAATACATCTTGAACAATTGCTTTTTCATAGCCATAAGCACGAGAAAGAACCCATACTGTTTCACAAAGTACGATAGCACTTATCCACCCAGGCTTTTCTATACTGCAAGCTTCTAGTGCTTCTGTAGCAGAAGCAGCCTGTAACTCATCATCTTGTACGATATAACGAACAAGCACATTTGTATCAATCCCAATCATCCCGCCTGCTCGCGAATAACCCGATCCATTTCGTCCAAACTGACAACTCTATCAGGCTTAGCAACCATACCTTTCAAATCCTTTACAGAACCACCAATAGGAATAATCTCCACACTGTTTTGATGCAATATAAACTCAAGCTTATCTCCTGTTTTAAGGTGTAGCTTGCTTCTAACCATCTTTGGGATGGTCACTTGCCCTTTACTTGTTATAGTCACGCTCATACCAGACTCCTTACCTTTCTCCTTACTTTAGGAGAGCGCTGAAATATGTCAAGAGAGCAAAAGTAAACGCTCTACATCAATAGCATCACCAGGTGAGGTCTTCCACCCCATTGATTTCACTAATTACGACTTTCTTATTTTGTATCGGGAAAATCCTTTAAGAAAGTTTTGCCAGAAACTTTGATGATATTATTCACAATATCCCATTCCTTCCGTTGAACATGAAACCATGTCGTTGCAATCATGCCTTCTGCACCATGATGTGCTGCGTAATAACTAAAATTTTGTATTGTTTTTTCTTTTTTCCATGTAGCGCCTAGCACTCGAAAACCATCATTTTTAAACGCTGAAACCGTTGGAAAATCTCTTTGTTTATCGTTATAATGCCAATCACATATAAGAATATCCCTAGGTATTTTTTTACGTAGCGTTGCCCCATAACTTTCATTCAGATCATGTAAAGCGCCACTTTTTCTCATTGATGGAAATTCACCTTGTGAAATCAGCATATCTCCCCACATCCATGTTTCTACCCCTTTAGAATGGAGGTGTTCATGAATATACACTACGCTTTTCAAGAATAAATTTGCTGGCAATTGTCTCTCATCAGACTTCAATAAGCCCTTTACATAATGCCGTTTGCTCCACCCCACCACTTCATCATGACCAATATGTATAGCTTGGGGATGAAGAAGTGCGATTACCTCGTCTATAATTGGAAACACCTTTTGATAAACTTCAGGTTTCCGAGGATCATAAGTTTTACTATTATACATTAAATTTGGAAAATTCTTTTGGAACAAAACATTAGCGTGACTTAATAATTTTAATTCCGGCACAACTTGCATGTTTTTCTCACGAATATATTGGACTACAGCAAGCAAATCCTTTGAGCTCCAAGCCTTTGAACCATCCACCCAAGGCATCGACTTCAACTTGGTGCTACCCCGCCATGCAATGCCAAGAATAATCGTGTTAAACTTCTCTTTACTTGCTATGTCAACAAGCTTCATTACATCCGCAGGTGATACAGCCCTTGTCACAAGGTGAAGAGCACGAATTGGCTTTTTCACATATACAGCAGCCTCTGAACTATATCCCGCACAAAAAAATCCAATAGCAATTACAATAACCCTAAATATTTTCATAAAGCTTCTTTGTTTTTTTTCCAATTTCTACCCACGAATAGTGTCCTTTCATATCACTTAGTGCCTTAATTGTGACGACATCACACTCTTCCATATCCTGAAGAATCATATTTATTTTTCCAGACAGAGATTTAGGATCGTTTTGTTTAAAAACAAAACCATTTTCTTTATCTCTTACAACTTCAAGCATACCCGCTAAATCCGAAACTAATACAGGCTTTTCATAACTCATACTTAAAAGTACAACACCGCTCTGATAAATTCTACGATACGGCAATACCACCAAATCACATGCCGCATAAAATAATGGTACTTCTTCATCCTTGATAAATCGGATATGTGTCGAGCAGGCATGACTAATATTTAAACTTGTCATCATATTCTCATATTTCGAGAAATCTGACTTCCACGGTCGTCCTGCAATTAAAAGTATCGTATTAGGGTGTTCTTTTAAGACCTCAGGCATCGCTTCAAGCAATATGTCCAAACCTTTTACATCTTTTATTTGACCAAAAAATAAAAGAACTTGTACGGCTTTGGGTAGTCCCAACTCTTTTCTAGCCTGATCTTGCTCAGGCATATCACCAAGCATATGAAGATAGTTTCCATGAGGAATGACCGCAATTTTCCCGCTAGGTAAACCTAATTTTTCTATCAGCTCACTTTTACTAATCTGATTGTGTGCCACGACTCCATCAGCAATGCGATAAACCCATCGCGAAAGTCTAGGAACAGATAGGCTTTCAACAAATGACTCCACATCGTGCGCTGTAATCACTACTTTACGAAAACAGAGTTTTGCCAGGGCAACATTAAATGCTTCTAAAATACCTACGTGAAAAAAATGAAAGTGGCAGACTTTCCGCTGTTCAGCGACAGCAGCAGCAATAGCCTTGATACTTCCCCAAACAAAGCGCAGGCCTCTTTTCCAAGCTACATCCTTGCCGTACACCCCTTTATAACTGTGAACAACCTTAAACCCTTCCTTACTCACAGCCTCTGTTTCATCGCATGTATGCAAGGCAACATCCACACCCGAGGCAGCCAACCCTTCACTCAACCCAAAATCATAATAGTCCATGCCACCATGACCACCCACAGGCTCTATGATGGCAACTTTAAGCTTCTCACCTACTGCATTTTGATTCACTTCCATGCTGACAAATCTCTATCAATCAACTTCTCCAATTTTTCAATATCTCCAAGGTATAGCTCTTGCAATTTGCGCTTGGTTTCAGGTGGTAATACAGGCTTAGGTTTATTATCAAAGACAAAACCTTTCATTATATTTTTTAATTTATCAGGAACTATATTCCTCACCAATACCCGCATAAAATTCGATGTATATAAGTTTCCTATCATATTCTTTTTAGGCATAGAAAATGTATTATGCTGACGAGCCATATCTGGTCGATAAG
>JALUWH010000037.1 GCA_027019685.1 Ghiorsea sp.
TTTACTTCCGTACAACTGACGTGACTGGTTCTGTTAAGTTGCCTGAAGGCACTGAAATGGTAATGCCTGGCGATAATATCGCTATGGACGTAACATTGATTACACCAATCGCAATGGATAAAGAACTCAGATTCGCTATCCGCGAAGGTGGACGCACAGTTGGCGCTGGCGTTGTAACTGATATTAACAAGTAATTAAGGTTGAAAAACAGTAGGCGACTGCGGAGTAATCTGCAGTCGCCTTTGCTGTTTGGTAGAGGTAAATAAAAATGCGTGAACTATTATCATTGGCATGTGAAGATTGTAAGCGTCGTAACTATACGACAGATAAGAATAAACGTACGATGACTGAAAAGTTGGCGTTGAAAAAATATTGTAATTCTTGCCGTAAGCATACGCTTCATAAAGAAAGTAAAGTTTAAGGTTAGAGTGAAATAGGGGAGTAGCTCAATTGGTAGAGTACTGGTCTCCAAAACCAGGTGCTGTGGGTTCGAGTCCCTCCTCCCCTGCCATTTTGTACCGTTTGAAGTAGTAAAGTTTCTTTGTAGAGGTTGGTGACATGGGTCGTATCGCAGATACACAAAAATTTATACGCGAAGTTCAAATTGAGGCTAAGAAAGTGGTTTGGCCTGAGCGTAAAGAAACGATTCAAGCTACTTTGATGGTGTTTGTAATGGTGGTGGTTATTTCCATCTTTCTATACGGTATTGACTCGCTATTAGGTTGGCTTGTTCAGAAGGTGATATAAATGGCAAAGCAATGGTATGTGGTTCAGGCGTATTCAAATGCGGAAGATAAGGTTGTTGCAACCTTAACCGAAAACATTGAGCGAGCAGGTCTTCAGGATTTGTTTGGTCAGATTATGGTGCCTAGAGAAGAAGTTGTTGAATTGCGTGATGGTCAAAAGGTTATTAGTCGCCGCAAGTTTTTCCCAGGTTATGTTTTGGTTGAAATGGAATTGACGGATGAGACTTGGCATATTGTGAAGTCTACACAGCAGGTGACTGGCTTCTTGGGCGGAACGGGTAAACCTCGTCCAATGCCTCAGAAGGAAGTTGATCATTTGCTTCATCAAATTGAAGAAGGTGTTGAGCGTCCTAAGCCGAAAGTATTGTTTGAAGTTGGTGAGGCTGTTCGTGTTATTGATGGTCCATTTGCTTCGTTTAACGGACTCGTTGAAGAAGTAGATGAAGATGAAGCAAAGTTGAAGGTAAGTGTTTCAATTTTTGGTCGCCCTACGCCTGTTGAGTTGGAATATTTCCAAGTCGAGAAAGCTTAAAAGTTATAATCTAGCAAGGATGCTGGGTTTTACCGCATTTGCGGGAGTGGTTGAATAATCACGAATAAAGATAGATGAGCAAGATGCTTTGAAATCGGTTGGAGATATATAATGGCAAAAGTATTAGAGAAGCTTGTAAAGCTTCAAGTTCCTGCAGGTAAAGCAAATCCTGCCCCGCCAGTTGGTCCTGCATTGGGTCAGGCTGGTCTGAATATCATGGAGTTTTGTAAAGCGTTTAACGCCAGAACTCAAGAGATGGAAGCAGGTATGCCGCTTCCTGTGGTGATTTCAGTATATAAAGATAAATCATTTGATTTTGTTATCAAAACACCACCTGCGTCAATTTTGTTGATGAAAGCTGCGAATATCAAAAAAGGTAGTGGTGAGCCGAATAAAAACAAAGTCGGCACAGTAACCCAAGCGCAATTAGAAGAAATTGCACAAGCAAAAATGGTTGACTTAAACTGCTATGATGTAACATCAGGTGCAAAAATCATTGCTGGCACGGCTCGCTCTATGGGTCTAGAGGTCAAGGGGTAAGTCATGGCAAAATTAGCGAAACGTATGAAAGAAGCGCGTAATTGCGTCCCAAAAACAAATGTAAGTGTTGCAGCAGCAGTAGATGCCGTTTTGGCACAACCTAAAGCTAAATTTGATGAATCAGTTGATGTTGCAATCAAACTTGGTGTTGATCCTAGGCATGCTGACCAGATGGTTCGTGGCACGATTGCATTGCCAAACGGTACTGGTAAAACTGTACGAGTAGCAGTGTTTGCTAAAGGTCCTAAAGCTGAAGATGCTGAAAAAGCGGGTGCTGACGTTGTAGGCGCTGATGACCTTTTTGAAAAAATCCAAGGTGGTTTCATGGATTTCGACCGTGTTGTTGCAACGCCTGACATGATGGGTCTTGTTGGTCGCTTGGGTCGTGTTCTTGGTCCTCGTGGTTTGATGCCTAACCCTAAATTGGGTACGGTAACTATGGATGTAACAAAAGCGGTTACTGCTATTAAAGCTGGTCAAATTGAAGTGCGTGTTGATAAAGCGGGCGTTGTTCATGCTCCTATTGGTCGCCGCTCTTTTGACGCAGCGCAACTTAATGAAAATGTTGAGTTTCTGATTTCTGAATTGAACCGTATGAAACCTGCATCAGCGAAAGGTCGCTACATGCAAAGTTTTGTTATATCAGCAACAATGAGCGCTGGTGTGCGTGTAGATTTAGGTACACTTTAAAAAAGAATTGGTTTGCGTGCCTTCACTGGGAAGGTGCGCAGGCAACAAGTTAATTACATTTATTTGTGATTAAAGAACGATCCGTCCCAGACTACAGGCGCATTTATTTGCTTAATCATGAAAGCCAGTACAGATGGAGTGATAGCTCACTTGCGCGGGTCAAAAATAAGCAAGGAGGTAGAAGTGAATCGGGAAAACAAACAAACTATTGTCGAAGAACTTCACGCTGCTTGGTCGGAGTCAGATTCTGCTATTGTTGCACAATATAGTGGTCTGAACGTATCTGCTATGGGTGACTTAAGAAGTCGCTTGCATAGTGCTAATGTTAATTTACGTATTGTGAAAAACACATTGGCACGTCGTGCAGCCAAAGATACAAGCTTCGAAGCAGCTGAAGAATTTTTCACCGGTCCTGTTGCAATTGCATATGGTTCAGACCCTGTGGGTATGGCCAAAGCAATTTCTGACTTTGCCAAAAAGAATGAAGCCTTAGAAATTCGTGGTGGTGTTCTTGATGGGAAAGCGATTGATGCAGCGGGTATCAAAGCATTGGCGAGCTTACCATCGCGCGATGAATTGTTGGCTAAGATGTTGGGCAGCATGCAATCACCGATCAGTGGTTTCGTACGTACTTTGAACGAAATTCCGGCATCATTTGTGCGGACTTTGGCAGCAATACGCGACCAAAAAGAAGCATAAATACAAACCGTATTTATTTTTATAACTAACAAAAAACGCAAGAGGAAATATTAAAATGGCTATTACAAAAGATGATTTAATCACAGCAATCGAAACAATGTCAGTACTTGAACTTTCAGAGTTGGTATCTGCATTGGAAGAAAAATTTGGCGTATCTGCTGCGGCTCCTGTCGCTGTAGCTGGTGTTGCTGCTGCTGGTGGCGAAGCTGCTGCAGAAGAGCAAACTGAATTCAATGTAGTATTAACTGCAGCAGGCGACAAGAAAATCCAAGTGATCAAAGCTGTTCGTGAAGCAACTGGTCTTGGCTTGAAAGAAGCTAAAGCAGTAGTTGACGGCGCTCCAGGTAACGTGAAAGAAGGTCTTTCTAAAGACGACGCTGAAGCTTTGAAAGCTAAACTTGAAGAAGCTGGCGCAACTGTAGAGTTGAAATAATTAGCGCATTGCGCTTTTTGATTCACGCGTAATTGAAGGCTAATCCCTTAGTAGTTTACTACTAAGGGTTTGGTCTTTTTCGCGTTTTAGTTTGAGATTGAAAGAAAGATAAGATTTATAAGAAACATTGAGGTCAACACATGGGCAAACAAGCTATTGTTAAACGTATCCGTAAGAATTTTGGTAAAATTGATTCGGTTACACAGATGCCAAATATGCTGCAACTCCAATTGAGTTCATACAGTGAGTTCGTTGGTGTAGGGCAGGGGTCTACAGATATTGCAGGTTCGCGTTTAGCAACGGTATTTGCGTCAGTATTTCCAATTCGTGATTACTCTGGTGGTGCAGAACTTCATTTTGAAGGTCTTGAATATATGGCACCCCGCTACGACCTTGAAGAATGTATTCGCCGTGATATTACTTTTGCTTTGCCTGTGAAAGTGAAGCTCCGCCTTAAGGTGTTTGAGCAAGATGGCAGCAAAGGTAAGAAAAGAAAATTAAAAGAAGTACGTGATCAAACTGTATATATGGGTGAAATTCCCTTGATGACGGATCACGGTTCGTTTGTAATTAATGGTACTGAGCGTGCAATTGTATCGCAAATGCACAGGTCTCCAGGTGTATTTTTTGACCATGACCGTGGTAAAACACATGCCTCAGGTAAATTATTGTTTAAATCACGGGTTATTCCTTACCGTGGCTCTTGGTTAGATTTTGAATTTGACGCTAAAGACAAGCTATACTTCCGTATTGATTTACGTCGCAAAATGACAGCAGGTATTTTGTTAAAAGCTTTGGGCTTAAGCACACAAGATCTTTTGGATCATTTTTATAAACGTCGTACTTATAAAGCTACTGCAGATGGCTACCAAGTGAAATTTGATGCTGATTTATTTTTAGGTAGTCGCGCCGTTCGTGATATTGAAATTGATGGAAAACGTATTGTTGCTGAAGGTAAAAAAATTAATCGTGTAGCGATTAAAAAACTTAGCGAAGCTGGTGTGGAATGGTTGGATGTTCCAGAAGAAAACGTTTTGGGTGAAGTGACTGCACAGCCTGTGATGTTGGCTGGCGATGAAATGCTATTGGATGCAAACCATGAGCTAACTGAAGAATCATTGGCAGCGCTACGAACAGCAGGCGTTGAAACCTTTGAATGTTTATTTATTGATGCCTTCCATCGTGGCCCATGGCTGGCAGATACTTTGCGTATGGACATGGTACAATCCAAAGAAGAAGCACAAGTTGAAATCTATCGCATGATGCGCCCTGGTGAGCCTCCAACAGTAGAAACTGCAAAAGCATTGTTTGAATCGATGTTCTTTGATAAGTCACGCTATGACTTATCACGTGTTGGGCGGATGAAGTTAAATAGCCGCTTGAATATTTCTGATGCAGATGTGCCTTTGGATCAAGGTACACTACGCGTTGAAGATATTCTTCTTTCTGTTGATACATTATTGAAATTGCGTGATGGTATTGGCGAAGTGGACGATATTGACCATTTGGGTAACCGTAGGCTCCGTTCAGTAGGTGAGCTTTTAGAAAACCAAATTCGTATTGGTTTGATTCGCATGGAACGTGCGATTCGTGACCGTTTAAGCACGGCTGAAATTTCTGAAATGATGCCTTCTGACTTGGTTAACTCTAAGCCCTTGATTGCCTCTGTTCGTGAGTTCTTTGGTTCATCACAATTGTCACAATTTATGGATCAAACCAACCCGTTGTCAGAAGTAACACACAAACGTCGTCTGTCGGCACTTGGCCCTGGCGGTTTGTCTCGTGATCGCGCTGGTTTTGAAGTGCGTGACGTGCATCCAACGCATTATGGTCGTCTATGTCCAATTGAGACACCTGAGGGTCCAAACATTGGTTTGATTAACTCACTGGCAGCATTTGCCAAAGTGAATGATTTTGGTTTTATTGAAACCCCTTATCGTAAAGTGGATAAAGGCAGTGTGACTCGTGATGTTGTGTATTTGTCAGCGATTGATGAAGCAGGTCTCATCATTGCCCAAGCAAATGCTAAAGTGAATGATAAAGGCGATTTTGATGCTGCTTTTGTCCAGTGTAGACAAGATGGTGAGTTCCTTATGGTGCCACCTGAAGAAATTGATTATATGGATGTATCACCATCACAAGTGGTATCAGTATCCGCTGGTTTGATTCCTTTCCTTGAGCACGATGATGCGAACAGGGCATTGATGGGTTCAAACATGCAACGTCAGGCAGTGCCATTGGTGCGTGCTGAGAAGCCGCTTGTTGGTACGGGCATGGAAGCTGAAGTAGCACGCGACTCTGGTGTATCTGCTGTAGCGCGCCGTGGTGGTGTTGTTGAACGCGTTGACTCTTCTCGTATTGTTGTTCGTGTACATGATGATGAGCAGGTTGAAGGTGAACCTGGTATTGATGTGTACCGCTTGTTTAAATATCGTAGGTCAAATCAAAATACATGCTTTAACCAGCGCCCAATTGTAAAAGTTAATGATGTGATTGGAAAAGGCGACATTATTGCTGATGGCCCATCAACGGATCGTGGTGAGTTGGCACTTGGTCGCAATGTGCAAGTTGCACTGATGCCTTGGCGTGGATATAACTTTGAAGATGCGATTGTGATTTCTGAGAAGTTGGTCAAAGATGATGTATATACATCTATTCATATTGAAGAGCTGACATGTACAGCACGTCAAACCAAGCTGGGTGATGAAGAAATTACTAGTGATATTCCGAACGTGAGTGAAGATGCACTTCGTCACTTGGATGAATCAGGTATTGCTTATGTGGGCGCAGAAGTAAAACCTGGTGATATTTTGGTGGGTAAAATCACACCAAAAGGTGAAAGTCAATTATCACCAGAAGAAAAATTGTTGCGTGCAATTTTCGGTGAAAAAGCATCCGATGTTAGAGATTCATCTTTGCGTGTTAAACCTGGTGATGAAGGTGTTGTTATTGACGTGCAAGTGTTCACACGTCGTGGCGATGAAAAAAATGACCGTGCAAAATCCATTGAAGAAGCTTCGGTTGAGCAACTCTATACGGACAAAGAAGATGAACGTCGTACTTTAGAAGAAAACGTGCGTTCTCGTTTGCAAGCATTGTTGGCAGGTAAAAAAGCGGTTACTGTGAAAGGTCTAAACAAAGGGGATAAAATCCCAGATGACCACTTGGCTTCATTGACAGTGAAAGATCTGTCTACGCTTTCAGTCGATGATGATGACATCAATACTCAAGTTGCATCCATCTTAAGTAATATGGATACTGAACGTGAACGTTTAGAAACACGTTTTGAAGAGAAGGTTGCTAAAGTTCGCGAAGGTTCAGAATTGAAACCTGGTGAACTTACGGTTGTTAAAGTATTTGTTGCTGTAAAACGCAAATTGCAACCTGGTGACAAAATGGCGGGTCGCCATGGTAACAAAGGTGTTATTTCAGTGATTGTACCTGAAGAAGATATGCCTTATGCCGCAGATGGTCATGCTGTTGATGTTTGTTTGAACCCGTTGGGTGTACCATCACGGATGAATATCGGTCAGATTTTTGAAGTGCATATGGGTCATGCAGCTAAAGAGCTGGGTCGTCGTTTGGATGAAATGGTAAGAGCAGAGATTGCTGTTGAAGAGCAACGTGAATTCTTACTTGAGATTTATGAAGGTGATGAAAAAGCCTGTGCATCCATCAAGAAGATGGGTACAAAAGATATCGAAGGTCTTGTTGAAACATTGAAAGGTGGTGTACCCATTGCGACACCTGTATTTGATGGTGCCAAAGAGGCTGACATCGATAATATGTTGAACTTGGCGGAAGTGGAAGCTGAAGGCCAAATGGTTCTTTATGATGGTTACACTGGTGAAGCATTTGATAGACCCGTGACTGTGGGTCAAATGTATATCTTGAAACTACATCACTTGGTGGATGAGAAAATCCACGCACGTTCGACAGGCCCTTACTCGTTGGTTACACAACAACCTTTGGGTGGTAAAGCGCAGTTTGGTGGTCAGCGATTTGGTGAGATGGAAGTTTGGGCACTTGAGGCGTATGGTGCATCTTATACCCTACAAGAAATGTTGACTGTGAAAGCCGATGACGTACAAGGTCGTACGAAGATGTATGAGTCTATTGTTCGTGGTGAAATGACATTTGAAGCAGGTATTCCTGAGTCGTTTAATGTGATGGTCAAAGAAATGAATGCTTTGGGTATTGATATGTCCATGGTGAAAAAACCAGTTGAAGGCGAAGGAGAATAATCATGCAAGAATTATTTAAATTATTCCAAAAACCAAGTCGTGTTGAAGATTTTGATGGCCTTCGTGTTGGTTTGGCTAGTCCTGAAAAAATTCGTTCATGGTCATATGGTGAGGTTAAAAAACCTGAAACCATCAACTACCGTACATTTAAACCAGAACGTGATGGTTTGTTTTGTGCCAAAATCTTTGGTCCAATCAAGGATTACGAATGTTTGTGTGGTAAATACAAACGTTTGAAACATCGTGGTGTGGTTTGTGAGAAATGTTCGGTTGAAGTGATTCAATCCAAAGTTCGTCGTGAGCGTATGGCACATATCGATTTGGCTGCACCAGTTGCACATATCTGGTTCATGAAATCATTGCCTTCGCGTATTGGTCTTATTTTGGATAAAACCTTAAAAGAGCTTGAGCGTATCTTGTATTTTGAATCTTATGTGGTGCTTGATCCTGGGCTAACCAGTCTTGATCAATACCAACTGCTTTCCGAAGAAGAGTATATTGAAGCTTTTGAAGAATATGGTGAAGAATTCCGCGCTGCTATGGGTGGTGAAGCTTTACGTGAAATGTTGAAAAACATTGACCTTGAAGAAGAACGCCAATCATTACGTGCACAAATTGCAGCAACTAAAGCTGTAACAAAATTAACCAAACTTACCAAACGTTTGCAAACCATTGAAGCTATGGTGGGTTCGGGTAACCGTCCTGAGTGGATGATTATGGAAGTGATTCCAGTGTTGCCACCAGAGATTCGTCCATTGGTTCCTTTGGACGGTGGTCGTTTTGCGACTTCTGATTTGAATGATTTGTATCGCCGTGTGATTAACCGTAACAACCGTTTGAAGCGTTTGTTGGAACTGAATGCACCAGAAATCATTACACGCAATGAAAAACGTATGTTGCAAGAGTCTGTGGATGCATTGTTTGATAATGCGCGCCGCTCTAAACCGATTGCTGGTAACAACCGTAGACCACTGAAATCACTATCTGATGTGATCAAAGGTAAACAAGGTCGTTTCCGCCAAAACTTATTGGGTAAACGTGTGGATTATTCAGGTCGTTCTGTGATTGTGGTTGGTCCTGAACTTAAACTGCATCAGTGTGGTCTACCTAAGAAGATGGCACTGGAATTATTTAAACCATTTATTTATCATAAACTTGAATTACGTGAGTTGGCATCAACAATTAAACAAGCACGTAAACTTGTAGAGCAAGGTATTCCTGAAGTTTGGGATATTTTGGCAGAAGTCATTCATGAGCATCCAGTGATGCTTAACCGTGCGCCAACATTGCATAGGTTGGGTATCCAAGCCTTTGAACCGATTTTGATTGAAGGTAAAGCGATTCAATTGCATCCGCTTGTTTGTACTGCATTCAACGCCGACTTTGACGGTGACCAAATGGCAGTTCACGTACCACTTTCAACAGAAGCGCAAATGGAAGCACGTGCTTTGATGATGGCATCGAATAATGTGTTGTCACCAGCTACAGGTAAACCTGTGATTGTACCTACACAAGATATGGTACTTGGTGTTTATTATTTAACGCGTGAGCGTCCTTTTGAAAAAGGTGAAGGCACTATTTTTGTTTCACCTGATGAAGTACAACGTGCTTATGATGCAGGTTCTGTACATGTTCATACGCGTATCACATGCCGTATTCGCGGTGCTCGTGAGGAAACCACAGTAGGTCGTGCTATTCTTTCGACTATTTTGCCAGAAGAGCTACCTTTTTCTAGCATCAACCGTGTGTTGGGCAAAAAAGAATTGGCAAACCTTATTGAGCAATGTTTTGTGGCTGCAGGTAATAAAGCAACTGTATTGTTAGCAGACCGCTTGAAACATCTGGGTTATACATTTGCCACACGTTCAGGCGCTTCTTTCTGCCTTGGAGATGTGATTATTCCTGAGTCTAAAGCAACTCTGGTTGAAATGACTGAAAATGAAGTACAAGACGTACAACAACAGTATAGAGATGGTTTGATTACCGCTGGTGAGCGTTATAATAAAGTTATCGACTTGTGGACGAACACCACAGAGAAGGTTGCCCGTGCTATGATGGACAACTTGCAAACTGAGCAAGTAACGTCTCCAGATGGTAAGAAAACAGAATCTATGACCACGTTTAACTCAGTTTATATGATGGCTGATTCGGGTGCGCGTGGTTCGGCACAGCAAATTCGTCAGTTAGCGGGTATGCGTGGTTTGATGGCAAAACCTGATGGTTCAATTATTGAAACGCCAATTACAGCAAACTTCCGTGAAGGTTTGACAGTATTACAATACTTCATCTCTACTCATGGTGCGCGTAAAGGTCTTGCCGATACAGCATTGAAAACTGCAAACTCAGGTTATTTGACACGTAGGCTTGTTGATGTTGCGCAGGATTCTGTGATTCGTGAACAAGACTGTGGCACAGCCACAGGTATCACAATCTCAGATTTGGTTGATGGTGGTGAAGTGATTGAAGCTATGTCTGAGCGTGTGCTTGGTCGTGTGTTGCTTGAAGCCGCAGTTGACCCATTGTCTGGCATAGAAATCGCAGCAGCAGGAACCATGATTAATGAAGATTTGGTTGAAAAAATCGAAGCTTCAAACATTGAATCATTGCGTATTCGTTCGGTGTTAACCTGTGAAGCAGACGAAGGTGTTTGTGCAACATGTTATGGTCGCGACCTTGGTCATGGCACACCTGTAGGTATGGGTGAAGCTGTGGGTGTGATTGCTGCGCAATCTATTGGTGAACCAGGCACGCAGCTGACCATGCGTACTTTCCACGTGGGCGGTACTGCATCGCGTTCAACTGAAGCGGCAAGTGCTGAAGCGAAGTTCAATGGTACAGTCAAGCTTGAGCATGAAATTGTGGTAACAGATACCCAAGGTGCTGAAATTGTGATTAATCGCCATACGGAATTATTGGTGATGGATGCTGGTGGTAAAGAAGTTGAACGCCATCGTATTCCTTATGGTGCACGTTTGTTGGTTAAATCAGGCGATGAGGTTGCTAAAGGCAAAACATTGGCTGAATGGGATCCATACACCATGCCATTGATTGCTGAAGTAGATGGTAAAGTTCGCTACGTTGACATTGAAGAAGGCAAAACGATTCGTGAAGAAGTGGATGAAGTAACGGGTATGTCTAGCCGTGTGGTGATTCAAGGTTCTGATGTTGGTTCTGCTGCATTGCGTCCACAAATGCAATTGGTTGATCCGAAGAACCCTGATGATGATCCAATCATTATTGCACGTACCAATGTTCCAGCACGTTATTTCTTGTCGCCAGGCGCGATTATGAACCGTGAAAATGCTGAAGAAGTTCGTGCGGGTGACGTGTTGGCACGTATTCCACGCGAAACCTCAAAAACTAAAGATATTACGGGTGGTCTACCACGCGTGGTTGAATTGTTTGAAGCACGTAAACCTAAGAACTTGGCATTCATTGCGGGTGCTGATGGTACGATTGTGTTTGGTAAGGATATTCGTGGTAAGCGCCGCATCTACATCGAACCAGATGATGGTGGTGATGCATTTGAATATCAGATTCCAAAAGGTTCACATATCAGCGTACAAGAGGGTGACCGTGTACGTCGTGGTGAGCGTTTGATGGAAGGTTCACCTGCGCCACATGACATCTTGAAAGTATTGGGTGTGGAAGCATTGTCGAAATACTTAACTGATGAAGTGCAAGAAGTTTATCGTTTGCAAGGCGTGAAAATTAACGACAAACACATTGAAGTGATTGTGCGTCAAATGATGCGTAGAGTGCAAATTATGGACCCAGGTGCTTCAACTTATGTTGCTGGTGAACAAGTTGAACGCAAACAGGTGATTCGCTTGAATCGTAAGCTTGAAGCTGATGGTAAACCACCTGTTGTCTTTGAACCAGTGTTGCTTGGTATTACGAAAGCATCGTTGAACACAGAGTCATTTATTTCTGCAGCATCGTTCCAAGAAACGACACGTGTTATCACTGAAGCAGCTTTGGCTGGCAAGGTGGATTGGTTAACGGGCTTGAAAGAGAATGTAATTCTTGGTCGTTTACTTCCTGCTGGTACGGGTATGGCAGTGCGTAATGCACCCAAACCCAAGCAAGAAGAAGATGAAGAAGTTGTGGCTGAGGTCACGGAAGCTGATGTGGAAGTGGTTGAAGCTGCAACCGAAGTCGGTGTCCAAGACGAAGCATAAAAACGAAAAAGGCACCTGAGGGTGCCTTTTTTATTATTTCATGAAAGTGTGCAGCATTGTAATACAGGTGAGGTGAGACATGATTCAGAGACTCTTTGGTATGTTTTCAAGAGATATATCGATTGACTTGGGTACAGCAAACACGCTGATTTATGTGCGTGGTGAAGGTATTGTGCTGAATGAACCTTCGGTAGTGGCAGTGTATGAGGGTGGTGGTCCACGTAACCGCCGAGTGCTTGCTGTTGGTGAAGATGCTAAACGTATGCTGGGGCGCACACCTGATTCAATTCGCGCGATTCGTCCACTCAAAGATGGTGTGATTGCCGACTTTGTGGTCACTGAAGAAATGTTAAAACAATTTATCCGGAAAGTTCATAAACGTTCTTGGGGCATTGCACCGCGTATTGTGATTTGTGTGCCGTATGGCTCTACACCAGTAGAGCGTCGTGCGATTCGCGAATCGGCATTATCTGCTGGCGCACGGCAAGTATTTTTGATTGAAGAGCCTATGGCTGCAGCTATAGGTGCAGATTTGCCAGTGACTGAAGCTAATGGATCGATGGTGGTTGATATTGGTGGTGGTACTGCTGAAATTGCAGTCATCAGTTATGGTGGAATCGTATATTCTAAATCTGTTCGTGTGGGTGGAGATAAGTTCGACGATGCAATTATTAATCATTTGCGTCGTAAATATAGTCTGCTTGTGGGTTCACCAACTGCTGAACGTATCAAGATGACATTAGGTAGTGCATGCGCACAAGAAACCCGTCGTGAAATGAATGTTAAAGGTAGGGATTTAATTAATGGTGTCCCTAAAAACTTATGTTTGGATGACTCGGATATTTTAGAAGCTTTGATAGAGCCAGTAAACTCTATTGTCGAAGGTGTGAAAGTATGCTTGGAGCAAACACCACCTGAATTGTCTGCTGACATTGTAGATAAGGGTATTGTGCTTACAGGTGGCGGTGCATTACTTACAGGCTTGGATACGCTGCTACGTGATGAAACAGGCTTACCTGTTACAGTTGCTGAAAATCCTTTGCACTGCGTTGTTTTAGGTAGTGGTAGAGTGCTTGAAGAACTTGATAAAATGCGTGGCGTCTTATTTGAAGAATGAATGAAAAATTTCGTATAAAATTTAAAATTGCGCACCTTTGGTGGGCAACTGTTTTTTTATGCATTGTGGTTTTATCATTTCAATTGCCAGTTGGTCAAAAATTAAATATTGCTACAGCACCGTTGATTCACATGGTGCAATCTCCTGTGCGTTGGTTTCAAGGCTTATCCTTGTGGTTTGATACCTCTAGGGAGTTACAACTACGGGTGTTAACTTTACAAGAAAAAGTCGATAAACAAGCGACCCTTCAGCAAGTGTTGACGACTGTTAAGGCAGAAAATAAACAACTAAGACGTTTGTTAATGATTACCCAACTTGATGGTTATACTTGGCAGGTTGTTCCTGTGGTAAGTCGTAGCCAAGAAGAAAAAAGTCGGCGTTTGATGGTGCAGGGAAAGGGCATTCAAAAAGATGATATTGTGGTGTCCCATGAAGGTTTGGTCGGTTTGGTTGATGAAGTCGGCGCAGAACATGCTGTGGTGCGTACTATTCTTGACGCATCGATAGCTGTACCTGTGACCAAGTCAGGAAGTCAAATGGCAGGTCTAGTGCGTGGTGATGGAGAACATTTAATTGTTGATTTTATACCACGCGCTAAAGCACCAAATGTTGGAGATCTTTTGATAGCTAGTGGTGCAGGTGGAGTTTTCCCCGTAGGTTTACCCGTTGCTGTGGTTGAAAAGGTGAAAGCTGTAGCTGGTGGGGTATTTGTTGAAGTGATTGCTAGCCCTGTTGCTTATTGGCAGCGTGATGCTTGGCTGTCGATTGCTAGTAAACAACATGTACGCTGAGAAAATGTTTATACCATCGGTCTTGCTAGGCGCATTTTTAGGTTTGGTATGTACGATGGCTTTTGCAGGTGATTGGAGTCAGCCAGATTGGAGTTTGGCACTGCTTTTGGCGGTGTTGTTGAGCAAACCGAAAACGTGGATTTGGCTTTTACCCAGTGTAGGTATGCATGATTTGTTTTTATACTGGTCGGTATGGGGCGTGTTTCCATTTGCGGTGCTTTCAGTCATTCTTATTTTTTACACAGACAAGAAAATTGGACCTGGACAACCACAGCGTTGGGCTGCATTGATGCTGCATGTTTATGCATTGTGGCTAACAGGTTTGGATGTGCTAAGTTTGTTTCTTACCTTCACTTTAAGCGTTTGGTTATGGTTTGTATTTTCATCAAGTAGAGAGAAGGTCTATGTGGAACCAGCTTGAGGTTCGCCAGCGTTATGACCAACGTATTTATATTTTTATAGTGCTACTGTTTTGCCTGATGTTGTTGTTATTGGGGCGTATGATTCAATTGCAGTGGGTACAGTATTCAAAACATTTTACACAGTCGGAAGATAATCGCATTCATATTTCACCAGTATTACCAACGCGTGGTATTATGATGGACAGGTTTGGACAAGGTTTGGCTGTCAATGAAGTGTCGTATAAAATCACTTTAGTTCCTGAACGTGTGGAGAATTTAACAACTGTTTTTGCTTCATTACAACACTTGTTGGGTTGGACAGATAAACAAATTCAACGCATGAAAAAACGTGTTCAGCGAGCGCGTTCTGATAGGGCTGTTTTACTCATGGATCAATTAACATGGTCCACTGTTGCGCCTCTTGCCGCGCGGTTACATCATTTTTCTGGGGTGGATGTGGTGGCGGGCACCCACCGCTATTATCCGTATGCGATACAAACATCACACATGGTAGGTTATTTATCTTTGGTGCGAGACGTGGACATTAAACAAGGATACTTACGTATGGAATATGTTGGGCGAAGCGGCCTTGAACGTATCTTTGAGAAACGCTTGCATGGTCATTTGGGATACAGACATGAGGAGGTCGATGCCAAAGGGCGGCGAGTAGCATTACTCAAGACAATTGCCCCTGTTACTGGTGAGAATATTCAGTTAAGCCTAGATGTAGAGTTACAAAATGTAGCTGCTAAAGCTTTAGGGGATAGAACGGGTGCTGTGGTAGTCATGGATGTTCATACTGGAGAGGTATTAACTTTATTGAGCCAGCCAGGGTATGATAGCAATAAGTTTATAACGGGGCTTGAAACAGCACAATGGAATGCGTGGTTGAATGATGCACAAAGACCGCTTTTAAATCGTACAACGCAAGCTGCGTACCCGCCAGGATCGACTTTTAAGATGATACCGAGTTTTGCAGGTTTGGCCCAAGGTTTAAAATTGGCTAGAGGTTCAACACAGTGCCCAGGTTATATTGAGCTTGCCGATCGAAAAATTCGTTGTTGGAAGAAACAAGGTCATGGGCATGTGGATATGCATGATGCACTTGTTCATTCTTGTGATGTGTATTTTTATAAAATGGGTGATGCGCTTGGCATGAGCCGATTAACGCAAGAGGCTAAAAGGTGGGGGTTTGGTGAGCGAACAGGTATTAACTTGCCCCCTGAGTCCAAAGGCCTTTTACCCAAAGAGCGGCCTGGTATGGGAAGAAGAAACTGGTATCGTGGGGAAACAATGATTACGGCAATTGGGCAAGGTGCTGTGACCGTAACACCTGTGCAAATGGCAAGGTTTGCGGCGGCTATTGCTAATGGTGGACAAATTTTACAGCCTTTAGTTGAGAAGAATAAGCCCATTCATATTGTGAGAACATTGGATATCAAACCAAGTCATTTGAAAATAGTGCGCCAAGCGATGCGCGATGTGGTTGCAGACCCAAGAGGCACAGCTCATCGTGCACTATCTCGTGCAAAATGGACGGTTGCAGGTAAAACAGGTACAGCACAAGTGGTGATGATGGCAGATGATGAAGCAAGAACATCATCGGATGCAGCAAATCATCAAGATCATGCCTGGTTTATGGGTTATGCACCTTTTGAGAACCCTGAAATTTCCGTGGCAGTTTTTGTAGAGCATGGTGGGCACGGTGGCAGCTCTGCCGCTCCTGTTGCACGTGCGGTTATCGATGCTTGGGCAGAAAAAAAACGTGTTATTCGTGCACAGGTTAGCCCATGAATATATTTCAACGTTTAGACAGTGTATTGCTTTTGTGTTTACTTTCTCTTGCGGTGATTGGCATGGCAACGCTTTATGGGGCAGTGCATACTGGAGATATATCTATTTGGTACAAACAAGGTGTATATTGGTTGGTTGGTTTATTCGCTTTTACATTGATGTGTTTTATGCCGATTCGTATGGTAGGTATGTTGGTATGGCCTGTATATTTACTAGCTTTATTGTTGCTGTTATTAGTACCCTTTGTGGGGGATGTGCAAATGGGCGCTAGGCGTTGGATTGATTTAGGCTTTGCAAACATTCAACCTTCGGAGCTGATGAAGTGGGCGTTGGTTTTACTTTTGGCCTATTGGTTTGCCATGCGTGAAGCATCATCTTTGAGGGCGCTTGGTGCCGCCTTAATGTTTGTGAGTGTGCCAGCAGGTTTGATTGTGATTCAACCTGATTTAGGTACAGCGTTAGTGTTATGCTTGGCAGCTTCAGCGATTATTTTGGTGGCAGGGTTTCCTTGGAAGTGGTTTTTAGGTTTGGTAGCAGTTAGCCCTGTCGCACTCTATATTCTATGGCACAATATGCTGGACTATCAAAAAGGTAGGGTACTAAGCTTTCTTAACCCTGAGTTGGACCCTTTGGGTAAAGGTTATCACGTGATTCAATCATCTATTGCCATTGGTTCAGGGGGTATTTTTGGTAAGGGTTACCTTGAGGGAAGTCAGTCTCGGTTACACTTTTTACCAGAGCAACATACAGATTTCATTTTTGCCGTATTCGCAGAGGAGGGGGGATTAATTGCATCTTCAGTACTGTTTTTATTGTATGGAATTTTGATAACGCGGATATTAATCATTGCACTTCGTGCACATAGTCGTTTTGCAGGTTTGGCATGTGTGGGTATAGCCTCTATCTTCACTTTATATATCTTTGTGAATATTGGCATGGTTTCAGGTATGTTGCCCGTGGTTGGTGTTCCACTCCCTTTTATTAGTTACGGTGGCTCGGCGCTATTAAGTATGCTGGTTGCCTTGGGGTTAGTGATGCGGGTAGCGATTGAATCAAACGGTCAAGTTAGCTGGCAGCGACCGAGTAGTCCATTGAGCTAATTCTTTTAATATATGTGATATTTGTCTCTTGAATATAAGTTTATCCGCTTTAATGTTTTGCTTTATAAATAAGAAGGGGGAATATCATATGAAAAAGATTGTTTTAATTTTGACATTTTTAATGTCTTCAATGTTGGTAGGGCAAGCTTACGCAAGCTCGGTGAATATTAATAAGGCAACAGTCGAACAGTTGCAAACCGTGCATGGTATCGGTGAGAAAACAGCAAAAGCTATTGTTCAATATCGTAAAAAGCATGGTGCATTTAAAAATATTGCAGACTTGAAAAATGTTACGGGTATTGGTGATAAAAAATTCGCCAAGATGAAAAAAGAAGTGAAAGTCAGTGGTGCAACGTCAGTATCTAAAGACAAAAAGTCTAAAGATAACAAGAAAGATGCTAAGGCTGCGCGTGCGAAAGAGTCTAAGAAAGATAGTAAGTCAAAAGTGAAATCCAAGGATAAGAAAAAATCCAAAGATAAGAAAAAAGGCAAGAAAAAAGGCAAGAAAAAAGAAAAAAAATCAAAAGATAAGAAGAAAAAGAAAAGCTAAGGCTAATTATTCTTGAAGAAAGCAGGCAATGTGCCTGCTTTTTTTATGCGCGCTTGCCAAGCTTGTGTATTCATAGGTAACTCCCTATAATTTTTGGGTATGGTTATTTTAGAAAGGCAAGGAGTGTTTTTGAGTAAGGCAGTTGTCGTTGTTGGATTGGGTTATGTAGGGCTGCCATTGGCTTTGGCATTTGGTAGAGTGATGCCAACAGTGGGGGTTGACCTTTCTCAGCAGAA
This sequence comes from Ghiorsea sp., assembly GCA_027019685.1. Classification (GTDB taxonomy): domain Bacteria; phylum Pseudomonadota; class Zetaproteobacteria; order Mariprofundales; family Mariprofundaceae; genus Ghiorsea. Next base: position 18,055 of record JALUWH010000037.1, read on the forward strand.
AATTGATGCATATAATGAGGGTTATGACCCGACAGGGGAAATGGCAAAAGCATTGTTTTCCCAAGCAAAGTATCTAAGTTATTCAAACAATTCTAAAGACATTAAGCAGGCAGACTTTGTGGTTGTTGCAGTGCCGACACCCGTAGACAGAGCGCATCAGCCTGATTTAACAGCAGTCAAAAATGCAACGACCATGGTTGGTCAAAGTCTTAAGCAAGGCGCAATTGTTATCTTTGAATCTACAGTCTACCCTGGTGTGACGGAAGATGTTTGTGTGCCTATTTTGGAAAAAGAATCGGGGTTAAAGTGTGGTATTGGTTTTAAAGTTGGTTACTCCCCTGAACGAGTAAACCCAGGTGATAAGGTGCATAGGCTTGAGACTATTGTGAAGGTTGTTTCGGGTCAGGATGAAGATACTTTAGAGCAGGTGGCACAGCTGTATGAGCAAGTGATTGAGGCTGGGGTGTATCGTGCCCCGACCATTAAAGTGGCCGAAGCGGCAAAGGTGATTGAAAATACGCAGCGTGATTTAAATATTGCATTGATGAATGAAGTTGCTGTCATTTTTGATAAAATGGATATTGATACGCAAGATGTATTGGATGCTGCGGGAAGCAAGTGGAATTTTTTACCTTTTAAACCAGGCTTGGTTGGCGGGCACTGTATAGGTGTTGACCCGTATTACTTGACCTATAAAGCTGAGATGATGGGTTATCAGCCCGATGTAATTTTAGCTGGGCGACAAATTAATGACGGTATGGGTAAATTTATTGCAGGTGTGACCATCAAAAAAATGATTGATGCAGACTGTAAAGTTAAGGGTGCTAAGGTGTTGGTGCTTGGTATTACATTTAAAGAAAACTGTGAGGATATTCGTAATTCTCGGGTGATTGATGTGATTGAAGAGTTGCAGTCTTTTGGTGTGTGTGTACAAGTGTTTGACCCTGTGGCGGATGCAGGCGAAGTAAAAAAGATATATGGACTTGAGTTGGTTCAGCTGAATGAGCTTGATGTTATTCAGGCTGTTGTGGCGGCAGTCCCGCACAATGAAATTGTGAATATCAATGTTGCTGACTTGGCTAAGAAAGGTAAGAAAGGCATGCCATTTTTAGACGTAAAATCTGCTTTTGCCAAGCCTGCACTTGAACAGGTGAATTTTACGGTATGGCGATTATAGTTTTTTAGTAGATACGGAGAGGGGTTAGATATTATGAGTTCAGAAAATGTAGTCTGGCACATGCATCATATCACGAAAGATGATAGAGCGAAACAGAAGCAGCAGCGCCCATGTATTCTATGGTTTACGGGTTTAAGTGGCTCAGGTAAATCAACGATTGCAAGTGCTGTGGAGCAAAAGCTTTTTGAGCTTGGTCATCATACATATTTATTGGATGGTGATAATGTGCGCCATGGTTTGAATAAGGATTTGGGTTTTAGTGATACGGATAGGATAGAGAATATTCGTCGTATTGGTGAGCTGTCTAAGCTGATGGTGGATGCTGGCTTGTTGGTGATGACGGCGTTCATTTCACCGTTTAAATCAGATAGAAGAATGGTGCGGGATCTCGTGCAAAGCTATGAGTTTATTGAAGTGTATATGGATACTTCTTTAGACGAGTGTGAGCGTAGAGACCCGAAGGGTTTATATAAAAAGGCACGTAAAGGTGAGATTAAAAACTTTACAGGTATTGATTCTGAATATGAAATACCAGAAGCCCCTGAAGTTGTAGTCGATACCGTGCAATGCAGTATTAGTGAGTGTGCAGACCAAGTGGTTGCATATTTAAAAGAACATAAGATGATTGGTTAAATAATGCAATGCTTTGCCTATGCCTAGGCAGCGCACGGCTTAGGGCATTGGATTGTTCAGGCATGGCACAGTAGTGTGGATGATAGAAGTACATGTTGATGAATATTTAGGCGGAGATGATATTTATGGGAGAGCAAAGTGAGTAAGGTTGCATTAATTACAGGTGTCACAGGGCAAGATGGTTCTTATTTGGCAGAGTTTTTATTAGAAAAAGGCTATCAGGTACATGGTATAAAGCGGAGAGCATCTTCTTTTAATACACAACGAGTAGACCATATATTCCAAGACCCACATGAGAAAAACAAGCGGTTTATGTTGCATTATGGTGACTTGACGGACTCTTCGAATCTTACGCGTATTATTCAAGAGGTTCAGCCTGATGAGGTGTATAATCTTGGTGCGCAATCACATGTGGCGGTAAGTTTTGAGTCGCCTGAATATACAGCTGATGTTGATGCTATGGGTACGTTGCGTTTGTTAGAAGCGATTCGTTTATTGGGCATGGAAAAGAAAGTGAAATTTTATCAGGCTTCTACTTCTGAATTGTTTGGTGAAGTGCAAGAAACTCCACAAAAAGAAACGACTCCATTTTACCCACGTTCACCGTATGCTGTTGCTAAAATGTATGCTTATTGGATTGTGGTCAACTACCGTGAATCGTATGGTATGTATGCTTGTAATGGTATTTTGTTTAACCATGAGTCGCCACGCCGTGGTGAAACGTTTGTTACACGTAAAATTACCCGTGGTTTAGCAAATATTGCTCAAGGTTTAGAGAAGTGTTTGTTTATGGGTAATATTGA
>JALUWH010000038.1 GCA_027019685.1 Ghiorsea sp.
CTGCTTGTAAATAAGCACGCACAGCACCCGCCGTACCTTCAGGGCGCAAGCAAATATTGTCGCCACCTTGGTCTTCAAATGCATACATTTCTTTGGATACAATATCGGTTTTTTCACCTACCGAGCGTACAAATAAAGCGGTTGGTTCTAAAATAGGTAAACGAACTTCAGCAAAGGCATACGATGAAAATATATCTCTAGCCACGTCTTCAATGTATCGCCATTTGCTGACTTGCGCAGGCAATCCATCGTGAATACCGCGAATACTTTGTAACTTTTGCTTTGCCATGATGAATTACCCGTTATGATTCTTAATCGTATAGTATTTGCCGCAAACTATACGCCAAACACCGACAATCAACAAAAGGGATGCTATGCCAGAAAGAATTGATGCTTTAATCACCCTCATTGCCGTGTTAAACGAAAATGATGATGTTTTACTCTTAAAGCGAAAGCCTGATGTACATTGCCCTGATGTTTGGTCTTTCCCTGGCGGAAAAATAAAAGCTTCAGAAACACCTTTAGATGCATCCATCCGCGAACTTAAAGAAGAAACAGGTCTTAAAGGTAGATTGTGGCGGCATATTGGGAAACATCAACATACTTATCAAGATCGACACCTTGCTTTTTACTTTTTCTTTTGCCGTACAGCCAAAAACATAAAAAAAGACACCACACTACATGCTGAAAGTACATATATGTGGTGCCCATTATCTGGATTATCTAAGCAAACCATGCCTGAAGCAAATCAGGCATTGGTTACCATGCTTTTAGATTGTTATCATGAGGGTTTGTGCCCTATTCCATAGGTCCTGTTTCAACTTTGCGGAAGCCAGCCTTACGAAATAAAGGTTCACACTGCAAAGTATCACCCTGTAATAATACAATACTTTTCGTTTCAGGGTGTTTATACACCAATGGTTTTCCACTGCTCGCACAAGATGCAAGTAGTGCTGCCATGCCAACCAATATGAACAAACGTTTTGTTTTCATAAACTATCTCCTTAAGAACAAATACTACTCAAGCGTATGCTATCACAAAACATGCGTCAACCACTCACCACCTGAGCACGACCTGCTACTTTTGCTTGATACAAACGTTTGTCTGCTTTACCGAGAAGCATATTTAACATCTCTTTGATAGACAAATTACCATCCAATTCTTCAAAAGAAGCCACACCTGCAGAAAAACTCACTTCTACTTTTATATTACCACAATTTACAGGGGATTTTCGAACAACACCCAAGCTTTTTTCTGCAACATTTACGGCTGTTTTTTTATCCGTATGTGGCAACAACACTAAAAACTCTTCACCGCCCCAACGCGCAAGTGTATCCGTAGCTCTTAGGTTGGCTTTAATTCGCGCACTAACAACACGCAACACTTCATCACCTGCGGCATGACCAAACTTATCATTGACTTGCTTAAAATTATCCAAATCTATCATCATCACCGAACAGGCAATGCCATAACGCTTACAACGCCCAACTTCCAACTGCAATTGCTCCAACATATAACGGCGGTTAACAAGGTTGGTTAACACATCATGGGTTGCTTGAAACTCCAAATCATTTTTGGTTTCTTTTAAGTCTGTCACCATGCGCCACATAAAGCGTGAAGCCGCTCCACCAATCACCCCGCCCACGCCCAAAATACTAGCTGCAACTTCTTCAACCATTTCATTGCCTGTAAGGTTAAATACCAAACAAGGTGCTGATGCCAACAGGGCTTCCTCAACATCTGTGTAGGTTTTAATACCAAACTCTTTGGCTAATATCATGCCTGGTGCTTGTTCATCGACATCAACCACAGCAATAATGCGCATTAAACCTTCATCTTGAAAGGTTCGTACCATTGCCGCTCCATCACGCCCAGCACCCAAAACCACGACACGGCTAGGGTCGTCACGCAAGTGTTTTAAGCTGTCAACGGAGTTCAATGTTGTCATGGTAATCTCCTTAAGCATATTTTGTACCAAAAATGCCAAGATAACGCTATCCTTCGCCCATGAGTTTAGATAATAAAAAGAAACGCGAACTAAAAGCACAAGCACACCACCTTAAAGTGATTATTCAAGTTGGGCAACATGGTGTATCTGAGAGTTTAATTGCAGAAACCAATAATGCTTTAGATATTCATGAATTAATTAAAGTACAAATTCAAAGTAATGATAGGGATGAACGTACTGCAGCCGCAGCATTGCTGGCACAGAAAACAAACGCTGAACTGGTTCAGAAAATAGGTAAAATCTTTGTTTTCTACCGTAAGAAGAAGGATGATAAATCATTGTGAGTGGTGCAAACCAAGTCAAAGATGCTTTAATACAAACTTTTTCACCAACACATCTTAAAATCACCGACGAATCCCATCTGCATGCAGGGCATGAAGGTGCCAAAAGTGGTGGTGGGCATTATGTAGTTCATATTGTGGACAAGGCATTTACAGGTAAAAATAAAGTACAGCGTCATCGTATGGTCAATGAAGCAACCCAACATTTGTTTCCATCAGTGATTCACGCCTTAAGCATCAAAGCCCAAACACCTGACGAAGCCTCATGAGCAACGCCAAACTTCTCATTTCAGGCTCAGAACATCATGCCGATATGTTGTATATATCTGGCTTGTTTGTGCCCGATGCATTTATCGTGATTGGCTTAGAAGATGGCAACACAACAACTTGGCATGGTTTATTATCACCCCTAGAGGTGGATAGAGCCAAGGTTCAATCCAAACTGGATGAAGTACACTTGGATACAATTTGGCATGATAAAGCCAAGAGCAATGGTTGGCAGCGTAGCTTAAGCACCGCAGCCGCAGCCTTTTTACAAGCACATGATGTTCAAACCATTACAGTGCCTGCCGATTTTCCTTATTTGTATGCCCAAGAGTTAATAAGCTTAGGTTTTGATGTATCACCTAGCCCTGCAAGTTTGTTTCCTGAACGTGTCATTAAATCTGAAGCTGAAATTATTCAACTCACCCATGCTGAAAAACTAACTGCACAGAGCATGTTGCAAGCTGAACAGTTTCTTGCGGCATGTAATATTAACAATGATAGTTTGGTCACTTTCCCGAGCATCCATGAACGTGCTGGTGAAGTCGTCACATCTGAAGCTATTCGCGCTGTGATTGAAACCTTCCTTATTGGGCAAGGTGCAGTGCCCTCGCATACGATTGTGGCTTGCGGCAAACAATCTGCTGACCCACATGATATGGGTTCAGGTATTATAGCTGCAAACCAACCCATTATTATTGATATTTTCCCCCGCTTGGTTACATCTGGTTATTGGGGAGATATGACTCGCACCTATGTTAAAGGCAAAGCATCCAGTGAACTCAAACACATGTACCAAACTGTATTGGAAGGACAAGATATGGGCTTAAACATGGTGCAAGCAGGCATCGATACAGCAAACATTCACAACAACATCACGGCTCATTTTGATGCCCAAGGTTTCAAAACTGGCGTGGTCAACGGTAAACAAGGTGGCTTCTTTCATGGCACAGGGCATGGTGTTGGTTTAGATATTCACGAAGCACCACGTGTATCCAGCAATGGTGCAACCTTAGAAGAGCGTATGGTAATCACCATTGAACCAGGTTTATATTATGAACATATTGGCGGGGTTCGCTTGGAAGATTTGGTGGTTGTTCGCGAGAATGGATGCGATAATCTTACCAACTTTCATCGTACTTTAGAGCTTGCCTAACCTCGACTTTCAAAGAGTTATTTTGACCAAGCTGGGTCTGAAGCATCCATGTTTTGTGGTGTAATACGTCTAGCTTCACCACCCCAAATCGGTACATTGTAAATATGTTTTCGACCACCTTCATCAGCAGAGTATAAAATCATTTGCCCATTGGGTGACCATGCTGGTGACTCTATGCGATTTC
>JALUWH010000039.1 GCA_027019685.1 Ghiorsea sp.
CGCCTCACCCCAGCAACAAGTATGGCTTAACCCTTTTGGCTCTGCCAATTTAGCCACGGCAGGAACAGGCGATGTTTTGGCTGGTATGATAGGCGGTTTACTCGCCAATCAAGCGCAGCAAACCCTTCAAAACGGGCAAAAAACAATTGCCGCTGTCGCCATGCACGGAATAGCTGGAGAGCAATCAGGTTGGTACAAAGCGGGGCAATTACCCGATATTGTCGCTAAAGAAATCACTCAACTTCTTTCAATTCATTAGTTTAACATGCCACCTTCGTGTCTTAAATCTGTCATTATCATGTCTTAAAGCTGTTGAATAGTTTGCCTCAATCTAACCCTATGGAGGTGAATGATTATGCTTAATCAAATGGATAATCCTACAGAAATGTTAGCTTGGCTTAGCCAACGTAACCATCACATTCCGCTTGAAGACCTAGCTTTCATGATGGCTACACATGAAACTTCAGACTACCTAGAAGAGCGTGATACTTTTGACTTGGATGATGATTTTATCGAAAGCGCCTATTAAGTAAACTTGACCTATTTTTGGCTATACAAAATAATTTGTATGACCGAACCTAAAAGTGCAAAAATGGTTGTTTTTAGTTCTAATGATGATAGGTCAACAATTCCAGTAATATGGCTTAACACTGCCAATAAAAACCAAGGCATTAAAACCAAACACAACCACAAAACTCCGCTTACAAAAATGCTAACAACCTCAATAGGTTTATACTTACTATATGTCATTCGGCCTGATTTAATCGTTTCCATGTTTCACCTCTTGTAATTACACATACATCACTAAGAAAGTATTATGCCAATATTACGGCTCCCATTTACACTTGTATTTCACTACACACGACCTTATCCTTAAACCAATGGCAAATTCAGATCAAGAACAACTACCGGCAACCTTCAATCCTAAAAGTACGGCGTTAACCCCTTATCAGCGTGGTGAGCTATCACCTTTGGATATGTGGTACCGTGAACTAAGGCAAATTCCCAAACTCGATAGAGAAGAAGAAGCAAGGCTGACCAAAAAGTGGGCAGAAGAAAAAGACTTACAAGCAGCACAAAGTTTATTGCTTGGCAACTTGCATGCTGTTGCAGCTATTGCTCGTGAATATAGACATTTCGGTCTCCCTGAAATGGATTTAATTCAAGAAGGTACCATTGGTTTGATGAAAGCTATACACCGCTTTGACCCAAGCCGTGGTTTTCGCCTCATGACCTATGCATCTTGGTGGGTACGCGCAGCGATTCATGATTATATTTTGAAATCATGGAGCATAGTGAAAATGGGTACCAACAAGATGCAGCGCCGTGTTTTTGCTGGTCTTAAAAAAGCCAAACATGCTATCGCTGCGATTGAAGGGCGTTTAGACGAAGAAGTGGCCAATGAATATGGTATTACCGAACAAGAGTTCCAAAATATTGCCAGTTCATTTCTGCAACGTGATGTATCCCTAGACTCTGAAAGTGAAGAAGGTGGGTCAACCATGGTGATGGCATTACCCTCGCCAGAGCTTCCTCCTGAGGAACAAGTGCTCAATGCAGATTGGGCAAGCCATCAGCAAGGTTTGCTTCACCAAGCCATGCAAAAGCTGTCCGACCGCGACCGTCTGATTATTCAACGCCGTCATCTTTCTGAAGAGCCTGATACATTAAAAGATTTGGCTGAAGAACTTGGCATTAGCATTGAACGTGTACGCCAGCTTGAGGCTAGAGCCATGAAAAAACTCAAAGCAAGCCTCACATGAAGTTACAATCTAAATCACTCATATTATTAGCTCTTACAGCCACCACATTTATTGGTGGTTATATTTTTCTGAGGTATGCATATAAAGTTACAGATACCATTCCTTTTGCTCAGGAAATCGTACTCATTGTGTTAGGAACCGTAGTCACCGTATTGATTACAGCTTTACTACTCAATAAACAAACCGAAGTAGAAATTGAGAAAGAACAAACCATCAAGTTTCTTGAACTCAAGACCAATACATATGAACAACTTATTCAACGCATTGAAGCTATGGCTTTATCTAATCAAATTACTGAAGATGACTTAATGCGGCTTCGTTTTATCACCCACCGCTTAGCTATTGTTTCATCACCAGCCGTCTTACAAGAATACCACAAGTTCTTATCTGTGCTGGGTGATAGCGCGGAAGATGGTGACCTTGGCAATGATTTTGAACATGTATCTACTGCTCTTGCCAAACTTACAGTTGTCATCCGGGCAGACCTTTTGGGTACTGAAGATGCATTGTCTGGTCACTCTCTAGGTGATATCCGCTCTATTATTCTAAAAAACACCAATGAATCATCTGATCTAAAACTTAAATAAAAGAACTAAACAAAAAAGAGCAGCTTCATTGCTGCCCTTCTTTATCATCACAAATCCAACTTAAAACATATTCTTGATTGTTTCACTTAAGCGATCAAACAACCCTTGTTTACCTTCTCCTTTCGCAATACTTTGCTCAATTTCATCCATGCTATCATACAAGTCTTTAAACTTATCTTTATCGCCATAGCCTAAAGTTTGCGCCCATTCTAGCTGTTTTCTCGCTTCGCTAAGAAGTTCTTGCACAGCTTTTCGTTGCTTAGAAGCATCAACCTTTTCTTTTTCCATCATTTTTTGTTTCGCTTCATGCAATGCTGTTTGTGCACGTAATACAGGCAATGGAATCACATCATCAGTCACCACTACTGTAGATAATACACTTTGCAATGCAGTTTTAGCTGCCGATATATCATCCTTTTGAATCAACGGAACAACAGCTTTAATAGCATCAGGATAAGTTAACAGCGGCAAACTTGTCGTCCGCACCACAAGCTCACTTGCAACATCTCTAAGCAGGTGCCTTGCATCTTGTATCTGATTGTTATTTAAGAATTTCCTAGCTTTATTGCGAATATCTTTGATGCTTTCTTTGCTTCCTACAAAGTCATAAGCAATCATCTTAACATCCACGGGTGCTAAAGCTAAATCAGGATATTGCGCAACCAAAAGCTCTAGCTTACCAGTAATCAATGCCAGCGTATCCAAAGCTTGCTGTTTCTTCCCTTGCTCCAACTGCTGCATCGCAGTATTGGTTTTCTCTAATACCGCAACAGCCTCTTTGAGAACCTTGGTTTTGTTCATTTGCTCTTTTTGTTCCGTCAAACTTTTAGAGCTCTTAGTCGGCTCTGCTTGTGCGACAGAAGTCCAAGCTCCCGCTGAAACAGCAAGCAGTGCTCCTATGAGTACGGGTATCAAGTATCGTTTTATATTCATCATCTTCTCCTTTTGATGTGGAGGTATCCACAGCTAATCTATAAGAAGCTAAAGCAAGACTTTCAACACTTGAAAATCACATGTAAAATACTGATATATAATAGTTTATAAACAATTTATCACATATCTTTTCCTTGTCATATGCGTAAATATAATTAGGGATATTTCAAACAAGGAAAATTTATGCCACACAGCATCAACAAAACTGAAAGCGCGCTTCAAGCACTGGAAAAAGACCTAGGTGAGCTTCAAGGTGTGTTACACCAAAACGCTACGGATTATCAACGTAATTCAAGCATAGTTCAAGAAGCGGAAATACTGCAAGAGTTCACAGATATTAATGTAGAACACTTATATATTATATAAGGCATCAAAAAAACTGTCCTCTGTAACAGTAAAAGGTTATCGAGGACAGCCCTGTTTAAATATGAATAGCTTTACCATCTGAATCCAATACCGACTCATGAATCATTTCAGACAATGTTGGATGCGGGAACATATGATGCGCTAGCTCCGCTTCTGTGGTTTCTAAAGTACGAGCCAATTGTAATGAAACAATCA
>JALUWH010000040.1 GCA_027019685.1 Ghiorsea sp.
TTTGTACGATTTTAATTCACGGCTGACCAAATCACAAATCACTTCTTCATGGGTGGGACCAAGGCAAGATTCATGCCCATGACGGTCTTTAAACCTAAGCAATTCAGGGCCATATTTATCCCAACGTTCAGATTTTTGCCAAAATTCAGCAGGCTGAACCACAGGCATCAACAATTCTTGTGCACCTGCGCGGTTCATTTCTTCGCGTACAATTTTTTCTATATTACGCAATACACGTAAACCCAAGGGTAAATAATCATATACACCCGAAGTGACTCGGCGAATAAAACCAGCTCGAAGCAAAAGTTGGTGCGACACGACTTCTGCATCGGCAGGCGTATCGCGGAGAGTAGGAGAGAAAAGTTTTGAATAACGCATGGCGCTAAGCTAAAGCATAGACGCTAGCCTGCAAGCGTATAATGATAAGTTTTTTTCTTGCAATACCCCCCCCCGCAACTATTGTGCCATATCAATTCAAAGGGAGGGCGTTAAATGAACTTCAAACTATTAAAAACAGGACTGCTTGTGGCAGTTTTAGGTTTAGCCAGTTGTGGTGGCGATTCAGGAACAACGTCAAGCACAACAGGTACAACACCAGCCACAACCGTGGTTGCAGCGAATACAGGAACAGTGACTGTTACTACAGTCGCTGGTAATACTGTATCTATTGGTGCATCTGGTAACAATGCCAAAGTTGCAGATGTTACGGGTAAAGCAGTGTTTACAGGTTTAACACCAGGTGCAGTAGATGTGCATATCTTTAGTGCTGATGGCTATAGTGCAGTAAGTTATATGGGTTTTAATGCTGCCAGTATTACTGACACACCTGTAGGTGGAAACAGTGTTATTGATATTTATGTGCAAACCATTAACCCAGACCCATATTCATTTCCAACATATTATTTAACAACAGCAACGAACACTTATAATGGTTATGATTGGTTTGGTACAGGCAATTTAAGTTTTGGTTTATGGGATGTTACGCCGGGTGTAACGGTTTCAGGTACATTGTATGCCGTGCAAGGCAATGCGACCTCTTCTGCAGGAAATGGTGTAAGCGGTGGTGCGGAAGCCATTAATTTGGGCAATGTGTCTTTGACCACCACGGCAACTTCAGGTGCTGCACAGCAAAGTTTTATCGCAAACTTTACAACACCTGTACCAGCACCACCACTCTTAGCAACTGTACAAAGTGTGATACCACCAACAGGTATGCCTTTGCAGAACGTATCTCTAGGAACTACGACTGTTTATGGGGCTACTCTAGCACCACCAACATTTCCTGATACCATTCATTCAGTGGATATAGGAGACCATACCTATTCGGTATATGCAGGAGATCCTTATAGCTTTTGGTCTAGAACGGGTACGTTTACAGTGGGTGGGTCTCTTTCCGTGGCGGCGACTTTAACCACAGCACCCACCATGACAGCAGGGCAAGCAGGCACGACCTTAAGCTGGACCAATGGTGCTGGGGCATCTCCACTGGTGGTGACTGATATTTATGATAGTTCTTATACTTATGATTGGACTATCCTTTCAGCAGGTGGCACAACATCGGTAACGTTACCAACCGTGCCAGCAGGCGTAGCCTCACCTTTAACCATCGGCTCACCATATTTGGTAGATGTGTTCAATTATAAAGAGTTTTCAGGTGCGAATTATGAGCAAATCGTTAACTTCTTTAATGGTGGTGGGACTGCTGATTTGGAAATGATTGGTGTGACAGGCGTAGCTTACACACGCTAATTCGTATCCTTCATAAAAACGGAAAAGGCGGAGCTTAAAGCTTCGCCTTTTTTATGTGCTGTGGTTGCAGTTTGATCTTGAAAAAATGTTTAAGGCTGTGGTTTTGTACCATATTGATTGTCTTCATCGCTGGGTTTAACCAAAAAGACTAGCAATACAATGGCAAGTGCAAATGTAAGCGCAATACCAGCAAGAAGGCTAAGGGTAGATGATGCTTGAACAACACCAATACCTGCAAAAACCAAGCCAATAAAAGGGGCAATTTGCCACCAGCCAGAATGTCCCGCATCATGAAGTCTTCGGGCAGTAATGCTTAAATTGGGGATAATCACACCCAAAGAAAACAAGGCAAATAATATTTGAAATAATTGGCTTTCAAATGCAGTCGAAATGGCGGTAAGCAGTAAGTAAACCAGCATATAAATGAAGGTGAACATCCAATACTCCTCTCGAGTAGAACGCCCTGAAAATACGCCGTATAATTGAAATGCTCTGATAAAATGTTTCATATATCCCCCTTTGTTTGTTTTCGTTAAGACATACGTATAAAAGTAAGTTTTACAGTGATTGTTTCCATGCTTGCAAGGATGCTAGGGCTTTGTCGGATACCATACGTCTGCGTTCAGACTTTTTCAGCCGTTTTTTTCCATCGCGTTTGGGCGCTGTGGGTAACAAACCAAAGTTAATGTTCATGGGTTGAAAGCTTGAAATATGTGTGCCTGAGATATGCCCTAATAATGCGCCCATAGCTGTGTTTTCGGGTGGAATATTTGGCTCATTTCCACGCATGATGTCAGCGATAAATCTACCTGCCATTAAACCCATGCTTGCTGACTCTACATATCCTTCCACGCCAGTGATTTGACCAGCAAACATAATGCGCGGTTCTTTTTTCAGACGCAGTGACTTGTCTAAAAGAAGCGGGGATTTGATAAATGTATTGCGGTGTAAGCTTCCCAGTTTGAAAAACTCGGCTTCTTCTAGCCCTGGAATCATGCGAAAGACTCTTAATTGTTCGCCATATTTCATTTTGGTTTGAAAACCAACGATATTTAAAAGGCTTTTGGCACGGTTATCTTGGCGCAACTGCACTACGGCATAAAATTCTTCACCTGTTTCAGGGTGTTCTAACCCCACAGGTTTCATAGGACCAAAACGTGGGGTGTCTATGCCGCGTTCCGCCATGACTTCAATGGGCATACAGCCATCAAAAAATGGTACATCCTCAAAATCTTTGAATGCCATGTATTCAGCGTTTAATAATTCATGAATGAAGGACTTGTATTGCTCTTCAGTCATAGGGCAGTTCAGGTAATCGCCAGCTTCACCTTCGACCACATTTTTATCGTAGCGCGATTTCCAGTAGGCAATGTCCATGTTCACGGTTTCAGCATCAACAACGGGAGCAATGGCATCAAAGAAACTCAAATGTTCTTCGCCTGTAAGTTGTTGAATAGATTGATATAAAGCATCGGATGTAAGCGGTCCTGAGGCGATAAGTACGATACCATCTTCGGGGATTTTAGTGATTTCCTCTTTGATGAGTGTAATTAAAGGTTCACTTTCTAGTTCCTGGGTCACAGTGCTAGAAAACAGCTCTCTATCTACTGCCATAGCACCACCTGCAGGCACTTGGCAGACATCACCCGTATGCATGATTAATGAATCAAGCTGACGCATTTCTTCATGCAATAAGCCGACTGCATTTTCTAGATTGTCTGCGCGAAAAGAATTGGAGCAGACCAACTCTGCACATTTATCCGTTTTATGGGCGGGTGTCATGGTTTTGGGGCGCATTTCATACAAGTTGACCGCAAAACCTTGCTTGGCTAATTGCCAAGCCGCTTCAGAGCCAGCCAAACCTGCGCCTATAATGTGAATGGTTTGTTGCTGGCTCATATTGGTATTACTCCATGAAGTTATTTCGGCAAAGCTACTGTCCACAAACGCCAGTTGTCCACTGTGTCGGTATTGGGGGATTTAGGATCACGGTTGGAATGAAATATAATGGTATGATTATCAAGCCAAGATGGCCCGCCATCAATGATGCCCATACCCGATGTGA
>JALUWH010000041.1 GCA_027019685.1 Ghiorsea sp.
TGGAACAAGGTGGACATCATCTATTGGTCACCCATGGCGGTGTGATTCGTCTATTACTTGGGCAAGTATTACATATTCCCAAACAACACCTCAGCAGCTTATATATTCCACATGCTGCTTGGTCACGTATCACCTTTGTACAAGGAGAATCACCCATGTTGTGGTTTATGAATCATCATGCTTGAAAACAAAGATAAATTTATCGCTACATGGTCATTTTTAACCACGCTGCCTTCACCACAAACAACACAAGACACTCCGCCTCAACTATCCATGATGCCTTTAGTGGGGCTAGGTCTAGGTTTTATCTTTTATATCAGCGCATGGTTACTTTCAGGTTTTCACCCCGCCGTTGCAGCTTTGTTGGTACTGATATTATGGATAGCAAGCACGGGGTTCCTACACCTTGATGGTTTAGCCGACTTATCCGATGCTTTGGGGGCATCACATGGTGATAAAACACGTTTTTTAGAAGTCCTCAAAGCACCTGAAATTGGCGCTTTTGCAGTGATTGCTCTGATATTGGCAATAGTATCCAAACTTGTTTTGTTATCCGTACTTAGTTTTTCTGAAGTAGTTGCGCCGCTTCTTCTCATCCCTGCATGGGCACGTTTAGGTGCAGCATGGTGGGCTAGCGAATTACCTCCCCTGCATGATGGGCTAGCCACTTGGTTACTTGATGCAGGTGAAGCTAATCTGACACCTTGGTTGATTACACTACTAATCTTATCCTTTTTATTTGCACCCATACTTTTACTTGCACCTCTAGTGTTATGGGCTTGGAAAATATTTTTAGAACAAAAAGTACAAGGTATGAATGGTGATTGTTTGGGTGCTGGCATTGAAATATGCGAAATTTTATTGCTCACGTTGTGTTGTTTAAGCCTATGAACCACCTTCAAAACAAACGTATTCTGCTAACCCGCACAAGCGAACAAAACAAAAACACAGCAAAGCAGCTCAAATCTATGGGGGCAATGCCTGTCTATTTTCCATGCATTCAGATTGATTACCTAAACAACAATATACAACAAGCTTTAACAAAACTGCACACTGAAAACACACGCAGCACAGACATTATTTTTAGCAGCAGCAATGGTGTAAAAGCCGTAGCTTCGTGTACAAACAACCTTCAAAAAAGTTTACAAGGCTTCCGTATTGTTGCCGTTGGTCATAAAACTGCACAAACACTTAGTGAACATGATTGTACACCAGCCTTTATTCCCGAAGAAGCATCTCAAAAAGGTCTTATCGCAGCATATCAGCAGCAAAGTTTGCCCCAACAAGCATATTTCTTTCGTGCCGAAGAAGGCAGTGATGACTTACTCCACGCCCTAGAGCTACAAGGGGTAAATACACATTTGATACCAAGCTACCGCGCCAGTTGCCCCAATAATGATGCTAGCTCTATTATCGAACAGCTTCAAAACAAGAGTATTGATGCTGTATTGTTGGGCAGTGCAAAAACCGCAGCATTTTATGTGCAGCGCATTGCCAACTTAAGCCTTGCCAATACACCAGTGATTGCCGTGATGAGCCAACAGGTGACAAAAGCCGCTGACAAATTAGGATTAAAGGTGCAGGTTACCGCCAGCGAACCCAGCTTTAAAGCTATGTTACAAGGTTTAGACGATTATTTTGCTACACAAGACAAAGGATAAACAATATGCCATTTGATTTAACCCATAGACCTCGCCGCCTTAGAAAAACTGCGAATTTACGTCGTATGGTTTCTGAAACCACTTTATCGGTGAATGATTTAATTTATCCCATTTTCGTCGATGAAGGCATCAAAAAAACAGTGGATGTCAAAAGTATGCCTGGCGTTCAGCGCATTCCTTTATCTGATGTGGCTGCCATGGTGAAAACGGTTGAAGATGCTGGTGTTCCTGGGGTGATTTTCTTTGGTATCCCCACTGAAAAAGATGCTATTGGTTCTGGTGGCTGGGATGATGAAGGCATAGTGCAAAAGGCAATTCGCGCTGCCAAAGCGGCTTGCCCCGATATGATTATCATTGCTGATACTTGCTTTTGTGAATACACCGACCACGGTCATTGCGGTGTATTGCATGGTGATGAAGTGGATAACGATGCAACGCTTTCTAACCTACAAAAAGAAGCTGTTTCTTATGCCAAAGCAGGCGTGGATATTGTTGCCCCATCAGGCATGATGGATGGTATGATTCAAGCTATTCGCCAAGGTTTGGATCAAGCTGGCTTTCAAGATACACCGATTATGTCGTATGCCGTGAAATACGCATCAGGTTATTTCGGCCCATTCCGTGATGCGGCGGATTCCACACCCAGCTTTGGCGATAGAGCGCAATACCAAATGGATCCAGCTAATCGCCGCGAAGCCATCAAAGAAGCATTGCTTGATGTTGAAGAAGGTGCAGATATGTTGATGGTGAAGCCTGCACTGGCATACATGGACATTATCCGTGAAGTGAAAGATGCCACGCAACTGCCTATGGCTGTGTATAATGTATCGGGGGAATATGCCATGGTCAAAGCTGCTGCTGCCAATGGCTGGATTGATGAAAAACGTGTAGTTTTAGAAACCATGCTTAGCTTTAAACGCGCAGGCGCAGATATGATTCTCACTTATCATGCCTTGGATGTTGCAGCATGGTTAAACGAGCAATAAATGAGCGACAAACAAGAGCCTATTATTGATGCTGACACGGTTGAAGAAGCCCAACCTTCAACATCGCAATCTAATGAACAGGATAAAGTAAAAACCAAGAAAAAGAGTAACTTTAAGTTCTATTTCTTTTTGATACTTATCTTGGCTATTGGCACATGGGCGTTTTGGACATTTTCACCCGAAGCACAACAGCTTCGCATGCAATTTGAATCCACTTTTTCACAACCAAGTGAAGAAATAACCCCAGAACCAGAGCTCGAAACGCCCCAAACTTCAGCTCCCGTAGAAGCAACGCCTACACCCGTTGCACAACAAGAAACAACCCCTTTATTTGAAACGGACATCACAAATACAGATATAGAGCAAACTGAAAACACTGAACAAGCAACAAGCCCTGAGCAAGGTTTAGCCGTTGATTTAGAAGGTAACAACCCTGAAATCATCACTTCGCTGCAAAGCTTACAGCAGCAAGTCGATGATTTAACACAAGCCATAGCTTTATTGCAGCAACAACAGCTACAATGGTCACAACAGCAAGTTCGCGCTCAACTCTTTGCTTTATTACGCCAAGCATCATCACCACAAAGTAGCCTTGACCAGATGATGATTGCATGGAAAAGCATTGGTTTCTTACCCTTATTAAGCCAAGACAAACGTGATATTGCTGAACAAGCATTTACCGCCTTACAAGAAACACAACAAAACATCCAACAAACTGAAACCAATATCCAAAGCCTTATCCAAACATTAGCCAGTGAAATACACCCCGCAGCATTAAAGGATATGAGTCAAGATGTAGCCAATGTAGTTGATCCCTATCAACAAACAGATGCTTTTGATTCATGGTTAGATTGGTTGAAACAACAGTTTGTCATTACCAAGCTGGATAAACATGCCTTAGAACTATCCGATGACCCGTACGCAGACCTTAAGCAGCTCATCACCGAACTCAATCAACTTCAAACATCCATACACCAGCACAACTGGGAGAATATTGGTAGTTTAACCTCGCTACTCTATCAATTGGAGCAACGTGGTCTTGAAGCATCATTTAGCAATGAAAGCATTGCCAACTTACAAGCTGATATTCGCCAGTGGCAAGATGAAGCCCAAACATGGATGGCACAATTATGATTCGTATTGTTATGATGTTATTGTTGATTGC
>JALUWH010000042.1 GCA_027019685.1 Ghiorsea sp.
AAACGACGAAGTAGAACTAGCTTACGCTGCGTAAGTTACCCTGCTCTTGAGTTGTCCATCGCTTGAGAATCCAGGGTCAAACAGATGGAATCGCTATTTGGGAAGTGGAGACTCGTGCTTGCCAAGGTTAAATAGTAACGAGACGACCTATTGATTCCGTGTCCGTTAGGCTTTCAATAGGTGCTATTTTAACGGAATAAACATGTAGAGCCTATGGCTGATGGTTTTTGGACGTGGGTTCGAATCCCACCGCCTCCACCAAATAAACAAAGCCACCTGAGAGGGTGGCTTTTTTTGTTTGTGGCTGTGCGTTAGGGAGAGAACCCAATATCGGGTTCGATCAATCGGCAGGACAGCCGATTGAGACAATCTTTAGATTGCCCTTTAGGGTGAGGGGCAGGATGCCCCGAATCAATCCCACCGCTTCAACACATAAAACAAATTGTAAAAAGATTTCTTTTTGTTTTTATGGTATGAGACTTGCTTGCAGCTTTAGTCATGATAAAACATCTTTTTATAGGTTACCCTGTTCAGAAGTCTGCTGGTGATGAACATGAGAACAAGGCGATAAATGCAGTGGCTATAGTTTCAAGTATAGTGGTTAGTGGTTTTATTATGTTCAACTACTTAAAAGGACACTATATTCTTGTAACATTAGAGTCTCTTTCTTTGTTGTTGTTTATGCTTTGTGTGATGCCTTTTCTTAGGCATAGGAATAAATTAAGACAAAACCTCATTGTTTTAGCTTCAAGTATTTTACTGTTAGCCTTGTTGGTAGATGGCGGTATTGCCAAGGTTGCTATTTTTTGGAGTTTACTCATACCCTTTGTCGCGTGTTTATTTTTAGGTTTACCCAAAGCTTGGTACTGGATTATATCCTATGCACTAGTGGTTGCAGCTATATTTGCTTTGCATTTGTTTTGGCAACCATTCTTGCCCTATGATAATAGCTTATTGGGTTATTTTCCATTTGTCTTTTTTCAGTTTTCTATGCTTGCTGCGATTTTACAGTCACAATATGAGTGGTCAGAATTAAAGTATCAAGAATCGATTGCAGAGCTAGAAGCACTAAAGAGAAATCTTGAGGATAAAGTTCAGCAGAGAACAAAAGATCTCATTTATATCAATGATGAACTTAAAAAAGAAATGCAACAACATGATGAAACAGTCAAAGCATTACATGATAGTGAAATCCAAGTGTATCAAATGCAAAAAATGGAAACAATTGGTACTTTAGTAGGTGGTATCGCTCATGATTTTAATAACATGCTGGCAGGTATTAACGCTAATATGTTTATGATTAAACGCAGAGTGACGGATGAACCTGATTTATTGAAACGAGTCAAAGACGTTGAGTCCTTGGTGATGAGCGCATCTGATATGATTAGGCAGTTGCTTACTTTTGCTAAGAAAGACCATGTTGCTTTTGAATGTTTTGATTTGGTTTCATTTTTTAATGAATCCTTTGATTTGGTGAAGGTTGCAATTTCTGAGCATGTACAGGTAAAGTTAGACAACAAAGAAAACAGCTTGCCTGTTTATGCAAATCAAACACAAATTCAGCAAGTCATTATGAATATGGTTAATAATGCTCGGGATGCATCATTACATTCAGCACAGCCACGTATTCAAGTCACCGTTAAGAAGTTTATACCGAATGAAGCATTTAAGGCAGAGAACCCAAGTTTGCAAAGTAATGCTTATGCAATGATAACAATTATGGACAATGGTTCAGGCATTCCTAAGGAGCAGTTAAATAAAGTTTTTGAACCCTTTTTTACTACCAAGGAAGCGGGAAAAGGAACAGGTCTTGGATTAGCCATGTGTTTGGGGGCGATTGAGAGTCATGGTGGTACGATTAAAATTGTAAGTAAGCTAGGTAAAGGTACCGCTTTTATAGTGTATATTCCACTTTGCTTTGATAAAATCAAACATGTTGATACTAGTATTACTTTAGATGGAACATTTAATAGTAATGAAACAATACTTTTGGTTGATGATGATAAGCGTTTAAGAACATCACAGGCAAGTGTATTAGAAAGCTTGGGCTATCGTGTGTTAATAGCAGAACATGGTAAAGATGCAGTACAAATATTTAGCAAGCACTTTAAAGAGATTGACTTGGTGGTGATGGACTTAACTATGCCTATCATGGGTGGAGCACAAGCTGCAAAAAGGATGAGAAAAGTAGACCCAAGTGTAAAAATTATTTTTATTACAGGGTATGATAGAGATAGCACCATCAATGAAATCAATACTGTTGCTATTGGAGAGGTTGTACTAGAGAAGCCATATACTATGATGCAGTTGCAAAATACTATGCGAGATAGGCTGATGGCAAATATATAGCTTGAGTATTTAGTGTTTAAGCCAGTAAAACAGTAAACCTAAATACTCATGTAAGGCATTACTGCTATCGTTGAGAACACTCCAGCGCGGCAAAAAACTTCTTAAATCATAAGGCTCATTTTCAGTGAGGTAATCGGTTGGAGCGGGAATCACATTTAGTCCTTGCGCCTCAAAACACCAAACAGCCCTTGGCATATGCCATGCTGAGGTGACAAGTATAATCGTTTTTTGCCTTTTCTTCTCCAGCATAGCTTTGATTAAGATAGCATTTTCCCATGTGGTGTTTGCCATACTTTCAACATGGATGGAAGCAGGAGAAACACCAAACCAAAGTAGCCAACGCTTCATCACATCACCTTCTGCTTCACTATTCTCGCTTAAAGGTTTGCCACCTGTGGCATAGATAGGCAAGCCTGTTTGTTTGGCAATTTGTGCTGCATAGATAGTGCGCATCATACTGTAACGCCCTAGACTGTCTTGCCCTTGATATTCAGGGGGGTGCTCATAAATACCACCACCAAGCAAGACAATGGGTGCTGGCTTATTATCCAACTGTTCAATATTTAGCGCAGGATATTGAAACTCAAGGCTTGATGTTAAGGTATCACGTATAGGCTCGGTACTAAGCAGCCAAAGCAAAGCCATAGAACAAACAATCAAGGGTTTTCCCCAAGCCTTTTTATGAAATACAAGCCCAAGTAGTGTCAGTAAGATGAGCCCGCCTGGTGGCAGAATAAGTTGCGATAAGGATTTGCTAAGTATGAGCATTAATTATGCAAGAATAGCTGCTTTAATATTGTCGGCTGTTTGTTGGTCTGTTAACTCTGCTACCAATTGTAAGGCAAAAGTAATCGCCGTACCTGCACCACGGCTTGTGATGATTGAACCATCTTTTACAACAGCTTGTTGTTGATAAGTATGTACGTGTTGTTCCAGTGTTTGTTGTACGACAGGGTGGGAAGTGGCTTGTTTGTCATCCAATAAACCAAAGTGGGCAAGGGCTGCGGGGGCTGCACAAATTGCGGCAATATATTTATCCTGCTTAGCTAAAACTTGTGCAACCTTTTGTACGTCTGTGTTTTCTTTTAAGAGGTCTGCATTGGGAAGTCCACCAGGTAATACCAACATATCCCAAGCTTGATTTGTAACCTCATCAAATTTTGTATCTACACCGATGGTGATACCAGAGCGACCGACAACAGGGTTACCATCAAGGCTAGCCATACAGACTTCTACATCAGCTCGACGCAAAATATCTACAATGGCAACCAATTCGATTTCTTCTACACCTGTGGTAAATGGCACAAGTACTCGTTTCATATTTGCTCCTCATACCCAGTCAGTTTTCCCAATCCGTCTTTGGCAAAGTTTAGAATCATTGTAAGGCTTAGCAAGTGGCATCGACTACAGGGGTAATCAGCAGGTGAAA
>JALUWH010000043.1 GCA_027019685.1 Ghiorsea sp.
CCAAAAAACCAATACCAAGCATTTGAACCTGTTTCAGACACAGGCTTAGCTTGCATGCGAGATAAAGCTTCCACCTTACGTCGCAATTGCCCCAACTCTTTTGTTAGAGCTTCCATCTTAGTATCCATACCATCGAGCCGCAGACTTTCTGCCATGGCTTGTTGGTACATAGGCTCCAATTTGTCCAGACGCTGCAACACTTCTGGATTCACTTGTGGTGTTGCCACATCTTCTTGCAAACCCAAAGATATTCGCCCACGAAATGATGGAGAACTGGCTTGTTTATTTTGCGTAGGCAAAGAAGTTTTATCTACTTTCTTTTTGCTTTTTAGTTTTGTTTTTGTTGCATACAACAATGCTTTTAAGCTTTGGTAACGCTCAGAGTTCACGAACTGTTTTACAGCAGCATCATCTGGTACTTTTAAAAACTGTCCTTTCTTAAGCTGGTTAATGTCCTGATTTACAAATGCTTCAGGGTTGGCATCAAACAATGCCAACATGATTTGTTGATTTGACCAACGTTTATCTTTACGTAACCTGTAAGCAATTTCACTCAAACTATCACCATACTGTACTGGTCCATAACTACTTCGCCGTGCCCAGTCATTCGTACGAGCAAAAGGCGCTTTATGTTTGGTAGATACTTGCGTAAAATCAGTTTCATTGCCCACAGGCTGTTGTGATGCAGTATATTTTACTGCTTCATTTGGGCGACTCACCCATGCTGTTTTTTTGGTTGGTTGAATATCCGAAGCATCTAAAAACAACTGTATTTTTTTGTAAAAAATACCCCTGCCTCGTTGTACTTTTAACACCAACACAAGAATAGCTTCATCAACCGCATAACTGGAATGAATATAAACTTCAGGCGTAGAAGAAGTATCTCTTACATCAACACGAATATCATGGTACGACTGTGGTGGTGTTTGTTCTAAATTGAGGTATTCACTTGGTGTAGCCAATTGCACTTTAAATTGTTGTACTGTTTCCCCTTTTTCCATGATTAAAGGTACACGCACATCAAGCGGCTCACCCAAATGGCTATGTAAAGATGCCTGACCAAAACCCATAGCAAACACTTGCTGCGTATAAAACAACAAGGAAAATAATATCAAGACACACTTCTTCATCGGCGAAACCATACCCAAAAATAACAGATAAGCTATTGTTTTATATGACGCAATCACCCGAAGACAGCATTCAGTAATTTATATCACAATTCACTTTTCAAGTGCAAACGTATAACAACCACCCTATCATCAGCCCATACTTGCATATGATTCATCATATCGTTTTGGAGAAAAACACGTGAACACACTTACAATAAGCTTAATATTGCTCACTATTTTACTCTTGATTATCTTGCCTTGGTTTTTACTTACCTTACGCAAGAAACAACAACTCGAACATGAAGTGCAACTTCTAAGTGAACAACAGCATGAGCTTTCATTGTTGCGCGAACAACATCAAATTTTAACCCAAGAAAAGCAACAGCAAGCAACACTTGTTTCCGACTTATCCTCACAACTCAATCAAGCTAATCAGCAAAATGCAGTGTTAGAACAACGTGTTCAGCATAAAGATGAACAACGCAAAGCGATTGAGACAGAACAGCACAAAACAAACACATTGATTGAACAATTAAGAGAAGAAAACACCAAGCTACATACCAAGCTAGCCAAGTTACAAAGTGAGCATGAACAAATGCAACAAAGCCACATCGAAAAACTTGCTTTACTCGATGAGGCTAAAACCAAGCTTAGCCAAGAGTTCAAGCTACTTGCCAACCAAATCTTTGAAGAAAAACAATCTAAAATGACGGCTTCCAGCAAAGAAACATTGGATAGCATTATCAAACCCATGCAAAAAGAAATGACAGACTTTAAATCACGCATGGAACAAGTTCATAAAGAAGATACCGAAGCACGCAGCTCTTTGGAAAGACATTTGGAACATTTAAAAACACTCAATCAACAAATGAGTCAAGAAGCTGTCAATCTCACCCAAGCACTTAAAAGCGATAGTAAAGTACAAGGTAATTGGGGTGAACTTATCCTTGAACGTATCCTTGAAAGCAGCGGTTTGCGCGAAGGCTTTGAGTTTCACCGTGAGAAGGTATTCAAGGACGATGAAGGCAATCGCCAACGTCCTGATGTCATTATTAATATGCCAGGAAAAAAACATATCATCATTGATGCTAAGGTTTCACTCACCGATTATGAACGCGCTGTATCATCAACAAACAAAGCTGAAAAAGAGTTGCACATCAAAGCCCATATCAAAAGCCTACAAAAGCATATACAAACCCTTGCCGATAAACGTTATGATCATATTCATGAAATCAATTCTCCCGATTATGTGCTTATGTTTGTACCTATTGAAGGTGCATATTTGATGGCAATTGAAGCAGACAGCAGCATATTTGAAGCTGCATTTGATAAAAACATTGCCGTTGTCACCCCTTCAACCCTTTATGCCACTCTCAAATTGGTGGAGCAGCTTTGGCGATATGAAAAGCAGAGCGGCAATGTTGCCAAGCTCACCAAACAAGCAGGCAGCTTGCATGATAAGTTTGTAATATTTATCAAATCTTTTGAAGATATTGAAACCCACTTAGGCAGAGCACAAAAATCTTATGATAATGCTCTAAACCAACTTAAAGATGGACGCGGAAACTTGGTCAACCAAGTCAAAACATTGGCTGACCTTTCAGGCAAAGCCAAAAAAGAAATCCCTGAACACTTGTTAGAAAGTAACCTACCCTCGCTTGATGACAAAGGTAACAAGGAACCTTCATGAACCTTATTTACCTTGGTTATTTCGCTCCACACCAAAGCGTACATCATGGCTGAACTCATTCCTCCGCTCAATCGGCAAACACTATCAAAAATGACGGCAGGCGAAAAACGCGTAGCACGTCGCCTTGAAAAGTTATTGGAAGATGATTATTTGATTTGGTACGACATCCCCATTGGTAAGATGCGGCGTTACCCAGACTTTATTATCTTGCACCCATCCCGTGGACTGCTATTTTTAGAGGTCAAAGACTGGAAACCATCAACCTTAAAGAAGGTAAGTAAAACCGAAGTACAGCTACTGACCCACCAAGGGTTAATCAGTAAAACCCATCCTTTAGAACAAGCCCGTGATTGCACATACCAAGTCGTTAATATGCTATCTAAAGATAAAAAATTATGTCAACAAGAAGGCAAACATAAGGGTGGTTTGATTATGCCGTATGGATGGGGCGTGGTATTCACCAACATCACCCGCCAGCAAATTGAAAAAGCCATACCCGAAGATAAACGTGAATATCTTCTACCTGACCACTTGATGATGTACCAAGATGAAATCCGAGAAGATACTAATGCTGAAGCATTTCAAGAACACCTGTGGGGCATGTTTCATTATCAATTTGGACAAACACTCACCTTGCCACAAATTGATAGGGTACGCTGGCATCTATTCCCAGAGGTTCGCATTGACGATGGCGGACAAATCAATTTATTCTCTAGCAGCACCCCAGTCGAACAAAGCTTGCCTGATATTGTCAAAATCATGGATGTTCAACAAGAGCAACTGGCACGCAGCTTAGGCGATGGTCACCGGGTTATTCATGGTGTGGCAGGTTCAGGTAAAACACTCATCCTTGGCTATCGCTGCCTACACTTAGCACACCAACTGGAAAAGCCTATACTGGTATTGTGCTATAACATTACATTGG
>JALUWH010000044.1 GCA_027019685.1 Ghiorsea sp.
GGCTTGTCCTGATATAATAAGTGTGCTTGCCAATAATAGACTGGTTACGATTGTTTTTTTCATGTGATTCCTCTTTTTTTATGATTTGTTTAAGGTATATTGCTGGTCAATCATATTTTGTCATACTCGCCTTTACGGGTGTGACGGTTACAGCGGCGATTAAATACTTGCACCTCTATATATCAGGTTTCATTTACTTTGGCAGATTTGCGAACCAAAACATATATACCTGCCGCTAAGCATAATACGGATAGTACCAATGCCCCAATATATGCTGGCTGTTGTAAAAAGACGCGGTTTTGTGCCGCCAACACCATCA
This sequence comes from Ghiorsea sp., assembly GCA_027019685.1. Taxonomy (GTDB): domain Bacteria; phylum Pseudomonadota; class Zetaproteobacteria; order Mariprofundales; family Mariprofundaceae; genus Ghiorsea. Next base: position 320 of record JALUWH010000044.1, read on the forward strand.
TCTCGGAAAAATTACTGGGTGGGCGAAAACTATAGGCTGTGATGCCACCAATGATGCCGACAAGGCTTAGAGTGATACCTGCTACTTTTGATTTCATGTTATTCCTCCATGTTGTTTGATGGGGGAATGATAGGAAGAATTTTATATATTCATGTTCTCCCAAGCTTGGGAAAAATGAAAGTCGTTTTTAGGGTCTGTTAACACTAATTCTGCTGGTGTCGATTCGGCCATTTTTTTCGTTCCTGTAAGGCTTTGCAAGCGGAGTGTGCTTGTTGCACATAAGCTTGCGATAACGCAGAAGGACGGAAAAATGGCCAATCCCTACGGGCTGCGCTCCAAATGAAGCCACTCGGCGTTGCTCGGCATTCATTTGGAACCACCAAACTTCACGCCTCGCGCCTTAATTGGCCTTATTGGGTGCAGCAGCGACAACATCATCATTAGTGTTAACAGGCCCTAGTGAGGGTCGTGGTTAAATATCAATACTTCGCCACTGGCAGGTGAATCGTAATAAAGCTTGATGGCTTTACCATGTAAAGCATGGGCAATTTTAAGATAAAGCCATACAGGGGCAGCACCCGTTAGTTTCACCACTTTGCCTTCGCCAGCCAAAGCCTTGGCTTGCAAGACATACTCATCAAGCTGTGCCAGCTTGGCTGTTTCATCATAAAGGGTTGAAATATCAATGGTAATCATGCTTGCTCTTTGATGGTTCTGCCTATGTTTTTTACTTCAAAGCCATAGGTCAATACATCATGTGGCTCTATGGTTTGTACATATTGTATTTCTCGTAACGGACTTACCAAGGATGCCATCATGCCTGCAATAGAAGCGGTTTTGAAGCCGCCTGTAATATCAATCACCACCTCAACTTCATCAATATCTTTGGGTAAGTTATCAAATATATCTTCAATGTTTTCAACTAGACCTGCAACATGATTAAAGTCTAAGCCTTGTGTACCTCCAACCTTATGAAATTCAACATCCGGAAACTCAGCGCTAAAAATATCGGCAAATAATTTGAATTGTGCATTGGATTCCTTGGATACCAATACCCACACATGTTTAAGCGTATCTCTGTGCTTGGATAAACCAAGCAATGCCATTTTCCAAGGGGTGTTGTTCATGCTGGTTAAATTGCCTTGCAGCAAGCTTTGATATAAATCATCTTGAATAGGTGATAGAAACAATATCACTCCTTCGTGGGGCGTTATTTTTCTTGTTTTCGCCTGCATTCGCGCTTTATTTTGATAAATTTTCCAACGAACAATCATCATAAAAAGCAATGACATAAATGGAATCATCCCCAAACATGTTTCTAGCACATGGATAGGTTTGTTGGAGCCTAAAGAGTATGCCAGAAGTGCAAATGATGAATCTGTAAACCAGCCCAGAGATATGATAAAGAGCAAAACAACAAGAATATTGCCAAAGCTGGGGTTGGTTACGCCTAGAATATCACTTAAAATAGCTTTGTTTTTTGCTGCTTGAGCGCTGTGTTTTATCATGATGCAAGTGCTTCCTTAATGCTTTTAAGGCGACGAAAGCAAACAAGAAGAAAATCCAAGACTAAATTCTTTTGCATAGGGGCTTCCTATTTCATACCCAAAACTGTTTTGGCAATTTGGATGACACCAGACTTATAAACGGGTTTGTTTTTCTTACCCTTGGTTTTATCTGGGTTGCTGGTGATGCCAGCATCATGCTGGTCGCAAAGCTCAAGCAATATCTTTTTGCAAGCTAACCGCTCTTCTGCATCACCATGTGCTAGGACTTGTTCAATCAAAGCTGGTGCTTCTCGAACCCAAGATGATTTATCATGCTTTAATCCCTTTTGCTCAACAAGTGTTGTCAGTTCAATAGCTAAACCTGTTAAACCTTGAGCTTCAGCTTGGGCAGTTAACCTTCTTTGCTCCTCTTCTTGTTGTGCCACAAGCTCACGTTCACGCATTTGTTTTTCCCGCTTAGCTTTGGCTTGTTGGTCTTCGCCAAAACGCCCATACCCCGCAGCAGTTTTTGCGCCTGCGCCAAGCCATTGCAAGGCAGCGCTTAACGCTTCTACGACCTCGCTTAGGTCAATATCACTACCCACACGCTTAGCGACACCAAATTGAAACGCCGCGCCCTTATCCACCACCAAAAAAGGCACTGGCACAGGGTCATGCCAATCTGCGGGAACATTGCTGCCATCGCGCATTGGCGCATCATCACCTTTGGCATACCAATCCTTATAATGTGGGGTCATAATATCTGCTTTCAGCTTTACGGGTGCTGTCGGCGCTGCATCAAAGAAAATCAATTCGCCACTTTGCTCGGTATCACCAAACCATTGCTTGATTTTTTCTTCATTAAACCCTTCCCACACTTCGCACCATGCCCGAACCATGCCTTTGACGGCAGCACCCGTTAAATAAGGCACGCCAAGTGTATGATGCCAAGCAAAGCCATTTTCCACAGGATGATTATTACCCATGCCCGTTACAAAATGCCAATCTGTGCTCATTGCTAATGATTGCCCGCCACAAGCTTCTAGCAATACCTGCTGGCGCTCAGCAAAAGCTTGTAGCTTCTCTGTATCCCCAGTTTCACCTGCAACGGTTTTAATCCAGTTGATTTTGCTATCATCACCAACCTTGCAGTCATGATCATACTGATTAAAGAATCTGTCGTACCAAAGCCCAGCATGGAAACCCTTACCTTTTTGCGCGCCTTTTGCTTCACAATGTAACGGTAACATTACTCATCTCCTTTCAAATATGCCTTGGCAAACTTCTTCAGCCAATTCAGATATTCTAAAGACTCTGCTTCAGCAAGCTGGTATTCCTGCGCTGAAGCTTTCGTGATAAAGCTGATTATATCACCTTTTTTTAACCAGTCTTGTAATGCCTGCAACACAACTTCATGATTCTTTCCCTTGGATTTGTAAAACGCGCAGGTTTGCCCAAAGCCGCTCATTAAAATCATGGCTGGTATGCCTACCACGTAGGTTTTTAACTCTTTTTGGTCGCTGGGGTTCTTATCTTCCCAGTTTTTAATTGCTGCCAATGCGTGCTTGGCTCGCTCTTGAGAAATCGTTTGCAGGCTCATGCGGCTACCACCTGCACCTGACACCAACCCATGCCCACAGTTTCATTACCACCGATTTGAATAAAGGGCTTATCGGCTGAGAACATACCCAACACACTATCCACATGCTCATCTGCGCCCATCAACATGGTGTAGAGTAGTGCATCTGATGGCAGAGTTTCTTCATACCAGAGTGCTCCACTTTTCACAGTTTTTGTTGTACTATCAATGGCAATATGTGGCGTTACCGCAGTGGCATTCTTGGCAAACCATGCGAAATCATCATTGTGCATCACAATCAGTTGCTCTGTTAAATTTTCTGCACCAAACGATTCCAATACCGCAATCAAATCATTCGGCAACCCCGCTTTTTGCGTAAACTTGAATTCTTCTAGGAAAATGTAGCCATCTTGTTGCGACAAGACCTGCCCTTGATTGACATCGATATGCCAATCGACCTGCTTGCCCATCATTTGCATATCCCGCTTCAATCGCTGCAAAATGGCAGGGCAGGTGACCAGTTTAAAGTGCCCCGTCAGCGAGCGCACGGGTAACAAAAGCAAACGTGCATCGGTCATGCTGATTTGAGAGGCATTACCATCGCCGTCAGCTGTGCCGAATACTTTATGTATATCAATGCCAGCATCTTTTCTGCGAACTTCAGCATGCGCCCGAAATGCACCTTTGACCGCCGAGCCAAATACACATGGGTAGCCAGTGTGCGCTTCTCGCATAATTGGCATATCAATCACGCCATTGTTTTGCCCTGTGCCCGCGTGAATAGATGTTTCTGCTCTTAATCCTAATATGGTTTGTTTCATCGTTTAACCCTCCCAAGTGCCAATGGCAATTTCGCCATAGCCGAATTTTTTTCGATTTCCAATATGTGTTTCCAAGCTTGATATTTCGCCTTGTACAAAATACACGCTACCCGCAGGAACCAATGATTTTAGCGGCTTGGGCTTACCGTGCCTGTAGTCCCAACCGCCTTCTCGCACGGCTTTACCCACGCAAGCGGATATAATCTCTATACCTTTAAGCTCTGGTTCTGCCTTGCCATCAAAGTCACCATGGGTTAGTAACACAACCATCGCTGTATCTACCGTTTCGTCATTCCCGCGTAGGCGGGAATCCACAGCATGATTGACATTCACGTTTGCCATACGCCCTTCACCACCCAAACGAAGCATGGAAGAAGGTATCACATCGACAGCGCCTTCCACATCCATGGCCAAGTTTATGCCATCCTGCAAGCGAATATGGCGAGTGAAATAAAGCATGCCTTCATTCACTTTGCGTTTCTCATTATCCCTGCCAATACCTGTGCGTGCTTCAGCAACAAATAAATCTTCTTCCTTGTAATATGTGCTTGGCATTTGCCCTTTTAATACCTTATTAAACTCTGACGCATTCAACCACGCGTTTTCTAAAGGCTTTGCACCTTCCATTGTGCCAACCACTTCTGGCAACCGCCTATCGCCCATATCCGTTTTTAATTCGGATTTGGACGGCTCAAGTCTGCCCCAAGTATTTTCTTTGCTACTATAAAGCAAATGTAATGGTATGGGATACAAGCGTTGCCCATCTTTGCAAATATAAGGGCCGCAGAACCTTAGCTTTCCTGTATTATCGCTATCTGCACCAATCAAGGCTGCAATATCGGGCTGTTCACCTCTGCGAAACTTCGCCCAATCCACACCTTTGGTTTCCGCAATCGCCGCGCGAATCACGCCTGCCATGGTTTGTGCTGTAGGTGGAAATTGCGAATCCAAAAAGCCGCCTTCACCTGAGTTAAATGACTTTGCACCTCTGAAAAATAACGAATCCAATGCTTCAAATTGCCATGCTTTCATTGCTCTACCCCCTTTTGCGCGAGAAACCGCAGTAGTAGAGCACCATCGGCTCTGAATTTTTTGGTGTCCTCTTTATTTTCAAAAATGCGGCACTGCTTTAACAGCGGTTGAATCAGGTCTCGCGCGGCTTGTAATTTGTTATCCTGACCATCTAAGAGACCACTACCTACATAGTCCGCCACCAACATATCCTCAATAGCATGGCTATCAATGTCACCACCGCCTTGCAGCATATCCAGTGTTTCCCGAATATGATAAAGCAGCTTGCTCGCATAGCCTGGGTTGCCATCTTCATTCACACCTAGTTTTTTCGCCAGTCCTGCCAATATAATCTCATCATCTTTAACCGCTTTATCCCATGGCATCGTCCATGTCTGCTGGATGCCGCCTGGCTTCCAAATGCGACAAGCTATGGCATCTCGCCCTGTTGCATCCTTGGCAACATCATCAAGCAGCTTATGCGCATCCTTGAGAATCATGGTCAAAGGCAATTTCATATGCGCGTATTCAATAGCGGCGGAAATACTGTATTTTCCCTGCTCCACCTTTTTATCTGCAAAAATTTGCATATAAGCCTTTCGACACGCCAAGGCGCAACCCAAGGCATCTTCTAATGGCAAAATTGCCAACACATCATCGCCACCTGCGTAAATCAAAAAACCGTTATGATTTTCCACAATCTCAGGCACTTTCTTGGTAAACTCAGCTAGTGCTTGGGAAAGCCCTGTGGCATCACCCATTGCGACCTTGGTTTCCCCAAGTGAATCACCATCCATCATCAAGACTGCATAGAATGGAGAAGGCACATTAAATTTTTGTTTCAATGCCTTGAGGCTGGGTTTAAGTGGTTTGTATTTATCCTGTTCTAGTTCTGCTTCAAAAAACAATCGGCCATCTAGGCTGGAAAAGCGTTGTTTTAGATTAGAGCTCTGACAAGCATCTTTAAGAATATCCGTTGACCATTCACCATAATCTTCGTTCAAAGCTTTAGCAGCATCATGAAAACTTATCATCAAATCGTCTTCATTGGCATCAATCACTTGCTTTAACCAAGGTACTGCTGCCATATAAGAAACCGATGGTACAGAAGTCGGCAATTTCCAGTTCGCATGACCATCCAAATGTTCCCAAGCATGCGCAAAACGACGTTTTACATAGGCAATGGAACAAAGGCGTTCATTTTCACCCAAATCCAGCGAACCATAAGGCTTGAGCTTGCTCCAGAATTTACGTTGCTGTGTAGGGTTAGGCTTCTCTGCCCCTGATAACTCCTGCCACTCACCCATCATGGTGCATTTATCGCCAACAGTTTCAGGTGGCATATAGTTGCGCCAGTTTTTACGTTGTGCCAAAACTGCTCCATCATCGCTATCAGAAATCACCCATGCTATATCCCAAAAATTTTTAATTTGAGAATCCCACAAGGCTTTGCAAACACCTGCATCGTCTAACGCATCTTCTTCCCAAACCTTATTCGCCAAAGATTTCCATGCCTTTTGCACTGCCTTTGTTGCAATATTGCCATCAAATCCGTCAGGGGCTTTAGCAATAAAATTATTGGGTAAAGAACCAATTTTAGGCGGATCCTCTACATCTGCACTATTCAACATTTTTAACATGTCATCTTCATCAACCGAAGGCATCACAACCGTAGCACCAGCATCTTGCACCGCCTTTATGGCATGAGCCGTCAACCAGGATAATAAGAATGAACCTGCCCAGAAATCCCGTGTACGCCGTGCCTGCGCCACAAAGCCTTGCACGGGGCCAAGTGTAAAATGAAGGTATTGGCTCATAATTGCACCTCACTGAGCTTATTCATATAAACATTCACGCCATTAAAAAAGTTCATATCAGAGCCTTCGTGGGGCAAAAACTGTGCAGGTAAAAAAATGTGGCTGCAAATATATTTATTACCAATCGGATGAATGTGAAACAATAAAGGGCTGGCACGCCTCTGATCATACTCTTTTTTCATAGGTTTTAAGGGCAGTGGCTGACCAAACCCGCGCTTGCTTACTCCCCTCACTTCTGCTTTTTGACCCCTTACCTGATAAAATAACTTTGCAGCTTGCTTATGCGCATCCTTTTCTGAGGCTTGTAATCGTTCTAGAAGTCCAATACGACTTTCAACGCTCCAAGCGGTAAATGGCGGCATAACATCGCTTACTTGTAACTTTGAAAACAAATCTTGAATCGTTTGTTTGTAGCTCATTAAATCATCACTGCGAAATTCTTTCTCATCCATATTGATCAAAGCAATCGATCCAAATCCACGGCGACTGCGCGACCCCAAGCCTCCGAGCAAACCAAGTGCTTTCAAAGCATGTTTAATGGACTTAATATCATTCTCACTCGTTTGTCCTCTAAAGCAGAGGTTTACTGTAAAAGGATGATCGGAGGTCAACCCTATACGATGAGGTTGAAAATTTCCTTTGGCTCTGTCTCCAGACTCCCATAGACCCATACCTAGAAATCCACTTTGTCCAAGCGGCTTTGAACTTGGCCATGATGAATCCTGTGCAATAGATTTAGGCTGCTTGATTGAAAGTAAGAAAACACCTTGTCCACCTTTACCATCCTTAACAGCACTACCAAAAAGTTCACTTTCTTTTTGATGCAAAGCTTTCAGTGCGGCGGTTTCATTACCGTCACAATCTTGATAAAACTTTCCCCAATGCAAAGCACGCCACCAAAAGCGCAGCGCCCCCTTAAACGATGGTGGTCTAATACCATCATCTGGTTTTTGGTCTGCACTGCCAATAAACATGGGTGTCACAATTTTATAGGTTGCTTCTATGGTTTTCATGGGTTCCTCCCCCCTTAATTTCTTTCAATACGAATCTGTGTTTTATCTGCTAACAAACCGTAAGATGCTGCATTTCGTTTGCCTACATTTTTAATCAATAATTTCTCTGCTCGTGGGTCAACAGCGAACACATGCTCCACTTCCTCTGCAATTCTTCGAATGGGCTCTGGCAAGCAACCCTGAGCAGCTCTGGGTTCATCCCATGCTTTTTCAAAGCGTTCATAATGCCCTGTATGCCGACCTCCAAATGTTGCGCGAATTTGCATGAGATCATCTTTTTTCTCATCCATGCCTTCAACAGACAAAAAACAATCTTTACACTCTTCACATAATTGCTGCTGTGGATGCTTACATGCTTTCACCTTTTGCTGTGCGAAAAAGAGATAGATAGAAAACTCCCGCTCAGGCAATATAAATTCTTTGCCAAGGTATCTAATCATACGGCGTTTTATATGGATGAAAATAGGTTCTAATACTGACATATCCACCGAAGTTTGCGCTGATGCAACCAAGGTATTCAAATCCATGCGATTGATGGTTGCTTTGACATGATCCTTCAAGCGAATAAACGGTACATCAATTAACGTCACCTGCTTAGCTTGACCTTTAACTGGAAATAAAAAGTTACTATCTCTCTCCCAATCCTCAGGCACCAGAACATGTGTAAGTCTATCTTGCTTTCTAGCAAATAAATTCATGGCTAAGCCAAGGTAGTAGCCCATGGTTTTACGGCCGCCAGCCAAAGATGCATCCAAAAAGTCGGACTGTTCTATCCCTGACTTTACAGTGTTGAAAATTAAATTGGTCATGGCTTTGTTTTCAAGTTCTGAACGGATATCATCTACCCCGTCAGGTTTAAGAATGGATGAGGGGCTGAATTCAATACTTGCCATTTCAGGCCATGCCGCACAAAACTTCGCCCAGCCACCTTCATCAAATAAGCGATGTGTTAATATGGATGCGCCTGTTTCTGTAGTGATAACAGCAATTTTCTTAGGCAACATTTGACTTTTACTGCGAGCAGCTAAAGTCTCCATGATAATTGCGGGCGAATGCCCGATGACAAATAATCCTAATCCCTGCATTATTTTTCTCCCCGGCGCGAGAATGCTTATATATTTTGCAAAATGCAATAGCATCAAATCATAGCTTGATAAATAGGTATGTGGCTTTCACAAGCTTGGGATAAGCTTAAGGTTTTAAGCTTGGCAGACTTCTAGAGCCAGAACATCATATAAAACAACATGAAGGGCATATAATCCAAAGGTCGCTAATTAGAACTCTCATTTGGCAAAAATTTGAGAGTAAAATGTTTGGTTCGGTTTAGTCACTGTATAAATTCACGGAAGTTGCATTTTGGAATTAAATTTGCACTAACTTTTCAGTCAATTTTTAATCCATAAGCATGTTGGATAGGCAGGCATAAGCTCTCAATACCATGAGACATGAGGTGACGCATGATGAGTGAGTTTGGGTGCAAACTCATTTAATGGAGGTGTTGTGTAGCCAAATTAACAGAAAAAATCTTCGATTCATGAGTAAATATATTATCTAGAAAGACAAGTTTATATTGGTATTTTTATACCTCAAAAGGATGAAAAATAGTGAAACAAAGTGGAGTTGAATTAAAACGGCTGCTTCAAGACTCATACTATGAATTGCAAAAACGGTATGAAAATAATGATCAAGATATGGGGCTGTTTTCAATTAAAACAGTTGAGATTGAGTTAAACTCAGTATTTAACTTTTTTGAGAAAGGAGGTGTTTATGAGCTATTTGGTGCAACCCCTCAAGAGAACCGTGTTGCTTTGATGCAAATAAGCATAGCCAATATCGCGAAGTATAAAGTAGCTAGAAATGTATTAATTTTCTTTCGGAAAACCAATGTCAAAGACTGGGTAATGTTTCTTCTTAGTTATACCTCTGGTGTTCCCTTAGAGAAAATGAGACGGGGAGATTTTGATCCAAAAGATTGGAGAAGCCTTGCGGAAGCTTCAGGTGATTTATCGGAAGTGGGGGTTACTGTCTATGAAGGGGAGTATGTATTGGATGATTTCATTGCATACTGCAAGAATCAATATGATGAAGGTGTTTGTTTTGATGTTCTTATCATTGATGGTCTATCACCTCAGGAGACCAATGACCTAGAGGAAGGTGGTAAAGTTAGAGAGGCTTTATCAGGTTTGGCTAAGGACTTGCAAGCTTCAATTATTACTTCAACTGCAACTTATAGGGGTTGGCAAGAAGCAAAGCTAGGAAGGGTGTGTTGAAATTGAAAACAAACTTGCTTCTACTTCTTCCCGCCATGCTTTGTTTGTAGGTTTTATTGTGGCAATAGCATTTATAGCAGGTTTTGCGAACCAAATGTGAGAGACGTTTAAGTAAAACGTGTCAAAGGATTATCACTTGTGCAATGGATGATTTTGTCATTGTATCATTGCTGTTTGTAGTATATTAAGGTTACCTTGAGCGGTGGCTTATGTTTAAAAGTATTCGGTTCTCAGTGTTGTTGTCAATTGTCTCGATCATTGTGCATTATAGGAAGAAATGATGGAATGTATTAGAGAATTTTACTGAAATAGGAGGTGGTATACAATATGGGAGATGAAATAGAGTTATTAAGAAAAACGTGGGAAAGCGCAATGGAAAAAGGCGATATCGCCACTGCAAAAGAACTTGTGGATAAAAATATTGAAATGTATTTAGATGAAGATACATGTGTACTTTTAGTTGCAGTGTCCCATGGTTACTTAGAGCTATGTGAATGGTTGATTCTGCAAAGGCATCAACCAGCAGGGTGGTATAATAGGTGGGGTTATACTGTATTATCAGAAGCTTGCAGAAATGGATACTTGGCGGTTTGTGAGCTGCTTCTTGATCATGGGGCAGAAGTAGGTGGAATTGGAGTGAATGCCCCATTTACATTAGCTATTCAGAATGGGCATACAGATATTTGTAAACTTTTGTTGCAAAGGGGCTTTAAAATTAATCGAAGAAAACGTCGTGAGCTGAATGAGGCTAAAGAAGGGCGTTATCTCAATAAAATTGAAAAATTTATTGAGAAATATGGCGAAGCAAAGTAATAAAGAGGGAGTACATGATAAAAACTCGTAAGTTCATGGTTCTTGTCTTATGCTTGGTTTTGGAGAAGGGAGGTTTATGTCAAAAACGATAAGTGGTGCTTCGCAAGCCTCGTATTTATTATCGAAATCTAAGTTTATTGCTGGTATTCAATGCCCGAAACGACTGTACCTAGAAGTATTTCTGCCAAATGAAGAAAATGATGGTAAAGCAGAAGAAAACCTTCAAATTCTTAATGGCTATGATGTAGGTGATATTGCATGCGCATTGTATCCTGGTGAAATGGTAAAGCTTGATTCAGGTATGGCTTTAGCTATTCGAAAAACTAAACAGCTCATGGCAGATTCAAAAATTGAATGTATTCATGAAGCAACATTCTCTTATCAAAATATTCTGGTTCGTGTAGATATAATGCAACGCCAAGGCGACAGTTGGGTTCTTTCAGAAGTCAAAGCATCTACTGAAGTTAAAGATCACTATTACTATGATGTAGCCGTGCAAGCTTGGGTTCTACAAGGCTGCGGTGTCAAACTTGCATCTAAATATCTTTTGCATGTAAATAATAAGTTTGTTTATCAGGGTAATGGTGATTATCAGGGCTTGATTTTGAATGTGGATATCAGTGATGAAGTTGATGCGTTCATGGATGACATTGACGGAATGAGCAAAGAATTTAATGAGGTTCTTAAGGGTGATATGCCTGAAGTTGTTATGGGCTCCCAATGCAACAAACCCTTAGCGTGCAAGTTTCAAGATTATTGTCAAACAGAGTCTATCCCTGAATTTCCACTTACAGTCTTACCGAGAAGCACAGAAAAGAAACGCCAAGAACTTGCCAACCTCGGCTACCAAGATATTCGAGATATTCCAGATGGTGTGCTAACAAATACCAACCACCAAAGGGTGTGGCGTGTGTCGTGTTCAGGTAAAGAGGAAGTTGATGTAGCTGCTCTAATAGAGCTTAATCATCTGCCTTGGCCTAGATATTATATTGATTTTGAGACCATTTCTCTTGCTGTGCCTAGGTGGAAAGGTGTGCGCCCTTATATGCAAATTCCTTTTCAATGGTCTTGTCATGTTCATCATAAAGATGGTCGCATGGAGCATGTCGAGTTTTTGGATGTTTCAGGTGAAGACCCAAGGGAGCCATGTGCTAAAGCATTGGTAGAACTTGCTGGTGAAGAAGGTGTGTTGATTGCTTACAATGCAGGTTTTGAGAAGATGGTGATTCGTGGTTTAGCAGAAGCTTTTCCTCAATATCATAATGAACTATTAGAAATGAATGAGCGATTCTTTGATTTGTTGCCAATCACAAGAAATGCTTACTATCACCCTTCACAGAAAGGCTCTTGGTCTATCAAGGCTGTGCTTCCTGCGCTTGTTCCTGAGCTAAGTTATAAAGATTTGGATGGTGTGCAGAATGGTGGGGATGCGCAATTAGCTTGGATGAAAGCTGTGCGTTCTGATGCTGAAGTATCAAAGATGATAGCTGATCAGTTATTGGCTTATTGTGAGCTTGATACTATGGCAATGGTAAAGATTATGGATGCCTTATTGGAGCGAGTAAAACATGAAAAAGTTTGACCTTATTAGGGTTGGTTTGTATTTATTGGAAAAGGATGATAAGTCGTAATGGCAATCAAGAAAACTGAATTATATAGCTCATTGTGGGCAAGTTGTGATGAGTTGCGTGGTGGTATGGATGCCTCGCAATATAAAGATTATGTGCTGACATTTCTCTTTCTCAAATATGTATCTGATAAATATTTGAAAGATGAAGCGGGTGCAATGATTATTTGCCCAGAAGGAACTACCTTTCCTGATATTGTAAAGCTTAAAGGCGATAAAGAAGTCGGTGAAAAGCTGAATATTGTGCTCGATGGCATTGCCAAAGAAAATGGGCTGGATTGGCTTACCAATAAAGATAACGATTTCAATGATGAAGAGCGCCTTGGCAAAGGCAAAGAGATGGTGGATAGGCTCTCTAAGCTGATTGGTATTTTTGAAGGTTTGGATTTTGCCAGCAACAGTGCCCAAGGCGATGATTTGCTGGGCGATGCTTATGAATATTTGATGCGAAACTTTGCATCTGAATCAGGCAAAAGTAAGGGGCAGTTTTATACGCCAGCGGAGGTCTCTCGTATCTTGGCAAAAGTGGTCGGGATTACGCCTGACACCACGCAGGATAAAACTGTATATGACCCGACATGTGGATCGGGTTCATTATTGTTAAAAGCTGCCGATGAAGCCAAGAATGGCTTGAGCATTTATGGTCAGGAAAAAGATGTGGCAACCACAGCACTTTGCCGCATGAATATGATTCTGCACAACAATGCCGATGCAGAAGTTGCGCCTGGTGGCCATAGCACCTTAGCCGAACCCTTTTTTAAGCAGGATAACACAGCACTTAAAACCTTCGATTTTGCTGTTGCCAACCCACCATTTTCCTTCAAAGCTTGGAACACAGGTTTTATCCCCGAAGATGATGTGTATGCCCGCTTTGAATATGGTGTGCCGCCTGAAAAGAATGGTGATTATGCTTTTTTACTGCATATCCTTAAATCATTGAAAAGCACAGGCAAGGCAGCGGTGATTTTGCCACATGGCGTGTTGTTTCGCGGCAATGCCGAAGCAGATATTCGCCGTAATTTGATTAAAAAGGGTTATATCAAAGGCATTATTGGGCTGCCTGCCAACTTGTTTTACGGCACAGGTATTCCTGCATGTATTATTGTGATTGATAAAGCGGGAGCCAAAGCACGTTTGCAAAACCCTGACAGTGGCATCTTTATGATTGATGCCAGCAAAGGCTTTAAAAAGGATGGCCCTAAGAATCGCCTAAGAGAGCAAGATTTGCATAAAATCGTGGATGTGTTTAATCATCAAATCACGCAACCACGCTACAGCCGCATGGTGAGCTTGGATGAGATTGCGAGCAATGATTATAATCTCAATATCCCACGCTATATTGATAGTTCTGCTGCTGAAGATTTGCATGATTTAAGTGCTCATCTCAAAGGTGGCATTCCCAATGTGGATATTGAGGCATTGGATGAATATTGGCAGGTGTTCCCAAGTTTGCGGAAAGATTTGTTTGTACCGAAACGCGAGGGCTATAGCCAAGCCTTGGTCAAAGCCAACGAAGTGAAGAAAGCCATTCTAGAGCATGATGAATTTAAACAATTTGCCGAGCAAAGCTTAACCCATTTTGAGCAATGGAAAGCCCAAGCCAATTTAAAAGCATTAAGCCAAAGCGATTTGCCGCGTGATGTGATTCATCGTATTTCAGAAGGGTTATTGCACGCCTATACGGACACACCCTTGTTGGATAGATATGATATGTACCAAATCATCATGGATTACTGGTTTGAATCCATGCAAGATGATGTCTATGTCATCACCCAAGATGGTTGGCTGGCTGGTAGGCTAGTTCGACAAATTTTTGCACAAAAGAAAGATGGCAAAAATGTTTGGAAAGAAACACATGACTTCGAATTTAAGAAGTTGCGGTTTAAAGCTGAAGTTATCCCGCCTAGATTGATTGAGCAACGTTTCTTTAGTGAGGAATTAGAAGAACTGGCTAGCTACCAACAAAAAATGGATGCAGCCTCTCAAAGCTTGGAAAGCTTTATTGAAGAGCAACACCAAGATGAGGACTTATTAACAGAAGCAAAGAATGATAAAGGTAAAGTCACTCAAAAGCTTCTTACTGCACGTATCAAGGCTTTGAATGAATATTGTGCTGACCCTGATGAACTTGAAGCCCTACAACAGTGTTTGGTGCTACTTAAAGCAGAGGCAGCTGCAAAGAAGGTATACAAAGCGTTTAAACTTAAGCTAGATGAACTGGCCTTTGCAAAATATCAGTCACTTTCGCAAGAAGAGTGTCAGCTTTTGATTGTGGATGATAAATGGTTATCAACTTTGCAGGGGCAAATCATCGCTGAAATTGAGCGGGTGACGCAACAACTTGCCAACCGTGTTAAAACATTGGAAGAGCGTTATGCTGAACCATTGCCCAAGCTTGTGGAAAGTGTGGAAACCCTAAGCAACAAAGTGGACGAGCATTTGAAAAAGATGGGGCTTGTGTGGTGAGCCAATCAAATCAAAAACACATACTAGAAGGCTATAAACAAACCGAGGTGGGGGTGATTCCTGAGGATTGGGAAGCTGAAAGCTTGGGTCAGCTGGTTAGCATAACTAGTGGAGAGAGCCCTTCAAAATATGTGTTTGTAGATAGTGGTGTTCCATATTTTAAGGTTGAGCAGTTAAACAATCATTTTAAATATGCTGAAGAAACATGTTATCATTTTACAAAAGGCAAAACAGTGTCTGCACGAAGTGTTGTTTTTCCTAAAAGAGGAGCGTCAATTCTTCTAAATAAAATCAGAATATTTACTCAAAACTCTTTTATGGATACAAACTTGATGTCGCTGACGACATATGAAGGGCTTGATTCCGAATATCTGTATTATTTTTTGACCTATGAAGGTTTGGAGAGTGTTGCGGATACCACATCGATTCCTCAGATAAATAATAAGCACATAATTCCATTTGTTATTCCACTTCCGGAGCCAGAAGAACAAACAGCAATTGCCAATGCGTTATCGGATGTGGATGGGTTGATTGGTTCGTTGGAAAAGTTAATTGCCAAAAAACGCGCCATCAAAACCGCAGCCATGCAGCAACTTCTCACAGGCAAAAAACGTCTGCCCCCCTTCGACAAAACCCACACAGGCTACAAACAAACAGAACTCGGCGAAATCCCAAATGATTGGGAGGTGAGTTCAATTGGAAGTGTTCTTTCAATAACAACAGGTGATAAGAACACCCAAGATAAGGATGATAACGGGCAATACCCATTCTTTGTTAGGTCACAAACAATAGAGCATATCAATTCATACTCTTTTGATGGTGAGGCTGTGTTAACAGCAGGGGATGGTGTAGGTACAGGAAAAATTTACCATTACATTAAAGGAAAGTTTGATTTTCATCAGCGTGTATATTTGATGCACAACTTTTGTGAACGTTTAAATGGATATTACTTTTATATCTACTTTAGTAACAACTTCTATGATCGAATTATGTCCATGACTGCAAAATCATCAGTTGATTCAGTTAGAAGGGAGATGATTTCTGATATGAAGATTGTTTTGCCGCCTATTGATGAGCAGATAGAAATATCAAAAGTTCTGACTGATATGGAGCAAGAAACCGAAGCATTAGAACATCGCCTCAATAAAACCAAACAAATCAAGAATGGCATGATGCAGGAATTACTGACTGGTAAGACTAGACTGGTCTAAATATTTAATTGTGTTTGATGGGCCATAGGGGAGAATCAAGTGGAAAAGCAAAACTTAAGTGAACTGTTTAGTGGTATGTTGTTTAAGATACCTGATTACCAACGGGGCTATGCTTGGGAAGAAAAGCAATGGAATGATTTTATTGAAGATATTGATGCGCTTATTTCTGATAGGAAGGTTAAATATCATTATACTGGTACCATTGTTACATTTACTCCCCCGAATCAGACGGATGTGATTTATAATCGCAAGCCCGTGAAGTGCGTTGATGTGGTGGATGGGCAGCAGCGATTAACCACAGTATGCCTTTATTTGTCAGTCATCATCCATGCTTTAATCAAAGAAGGATATGAAGATTATAAAAATGATATACCTGATTTTTTATTTTGTGGTGAAACAAGCAAACTAACCCCCGCGAATGGAACGGAAGATTTGTTTTTACAACTTCTTAAAGCAGGAACGCCACGAAACCAATTGAATACTCCCCATGAGAAGCGTTTGGCTGAGGCTGTAAAATATTTTTCGAACCATATTGAATCGATTCTTGGCGATACTGATAAGGGCGTTGAGTATTTGGTTTCCCTTTATCAAGCAATTATCAGCAAATTACGCTTCACTTACTATACGATTGAAGAAGAGTGTGAAATCGGTATGACTTTTGAGTTAATGAACTCTAGAGGAAAAGGGTTGTCAGTGCTTGAACTGCTTAAAAACTATTTTATGCACTGGGTTTCTCGCAATGTGGATGATGAGGAGGACAGGTCAGGTTTAACCAAAAAGGTTAATCATGTCTGGAAAGATGTTTATGAGAATGTGGGAACATCTACTGGTACGGAATCTCAATGTTTACGGATTGCTTGGACACTTTATTGTCATCACCTACCCAAGAACTGGCATGGATATGATGGTTTTAAAGAAAAGGAATATGTACCGCTTAGAGATTTTTCTAAAAAAAGTATGGCTGAAACTGAGCAGTTTCTCACTAGGTTTGTTGAAGGGTTGGCAAATGTGTCTTTGCACTATGCATGTGTGGTAAGCCCTAAAGAAATAAACACTTCATCAAAGACTGAGTTACAATGGTTACATCGAATTCATAATACGGGAAATATTGCTAACTTCCTTCCTTTAATTGTGGCAGCACGCATTCATGTAATAGATAAAAAGGTGAGCGAAGACGAATATATTGCGTTGCTTAAAAGCTTAGAGTGCTTTTCTTACCGTGTTTTTTTGGTTGAGGGAAAAAGAAGCAATGCTGGTAAATCAAGCTTTTTTAGGTGGGGAAAAGAGCTATTTGATGGGGATAAGACCTGCTCTGAAATTACGACTGATATTTATGGGTTGATTGATTATTATGTTAATGATCAAATTTTTAAGTATAAAATTAAAGAGCCATTCCAATGGTATGGTCGGAAAAGATTGTTAAAATATACACTGTTTGAATATGAGCAGCATTTGTTGGATAAAGATAGTAAAGGTCAAGCCCCTCGTATCACATGGAAAGATTTAGCCAAAGATTCAACACTTGAGCATATTCTGCCACAAAACCCTGAAGAGAATTCTCATTGGCTAATGGTTTGGACTGATGAAGATATTAAAAAGTATAAGCATGATATTGGTAATTTCGTGCTTACAAGAGACAACTCGAGTTATAAAAATTTTGAGTTTGAAAGAAAGAAAGGTCAAGCTGGTAATGGTATTTGCTATGCTAACTCAGATATTCGACAAGAAAGAAAAATTGCAGATTATTCTGATTGGACTAAAGAAGAGTTGCAACAACGGCGTGAAGAACTTGAAGCTTGGATATTGGACAGGTGGAAAGTTCCTGAGGTTAGGCAACTAAAGGATATTGTCGAAGATGAAGACGAAGACAATGAGTTGGAGGGGAATGCATGAGCGAATCACAGCATGTGGAGTGGAAAGAGTCGTGGCGGGATGAGTATCTGAAATGGATATGCGGCTTTGCCAATGCTGATGGTGGTTTGCTGGTGATTGGGCGCAATGATGCAGGTGAAGTGGTGGGCATTGATGATGTGCATCAGCTTTTGGAAAGTTTACCAAATAAGGTGCAACAAATGCTGGGTATTATGGTGGATGTGAACCTGTGCGAGGAATCGGGTAAACAGTTTATTGAGATTGTGGTGGAGGCTTATCCTTATCCGATTAGTTATAAGGGGAAGTATCATTATCGCAGTGGCAGCACCAAGCAGGAACTAAAGGGTGCAGCATTGGATCGCTTTCTTTTACAAAAGCAGGGCAAACGTTGGGATGGTGTGCCTGTGCCCAAGGTGAGCAGCGAAGATTTAAAAAGTGAGACCTTTGAATATTTCAAAACACAGGCGATTAAAAGCAAACGAGTTAGTGAACAAGATTTAAGTGAAAACCATGCGCTATTGCTTGAGCGCTTACACTTAAATGATGGCGATTATCTTAAACGCGCTGCAATTTTGCTGTTTCACCCCGATCCTGAACGCTTTGTAACGGGAGCTTATGTTAAAATTGGTTTCTTTGCGGCTGATGATGATCTTAGGTATCAGGATGAAGTGCATGGTAATTTGTTTGAGCAAGTGGCAGGTACGCTTGATTTATTGCGAACTAAATACATGAAAGCTGAAATTCGCTATGAAGGTGTGAGCCGCATTGAAGAGTATCCTTTTCCTGAAGCAGCCCTGCGAGAGGCATTGTTAAACGCGATTGCTCATAAGGATTATAGCAGTGGTGTGCCGATTCAAATCAGTGTGTATGACGATAAGATTATTTTCTGGAATGAGGGGCAGTTGCCTAAAAACTGGACAGTGGCACGACTGACCGAAAAGCATCCATCCAAACCCTATAATCCTGATATTGCCAATGCCTTTTTTCGCGCTGGGCTGATTGAATCATGGGGGCGGGGTACGCTTAAAATTATGAATGAATGTAAAAGTGCGGGTTTACCTGTGCCATCCTAT